>JBBRIM010000011.1:0-23116 GCA_038221095.1 Candidatus Limnocylindrales bacterium | reverse complement strand
TCGCAGTCGTCATGGACGAACCATTCGATCGCACGAACAGGCCCAAACCGTCGGACCCATCAGCCCCCGCTGCAAGCAGCCCGGTCCATCAGTCAGATCGTAGCCGCGCACCAATGATGGCGACGCATCGGCTGTCGCGTCCGTGGTACGAAGGTCCGGAACCACGACTCAGCCCCCGATGGTCAGGGTTACTTGATCCCGGCTGGCCACCATGATCGAACCACGGGTCCCAAGGCGCGACCCGGGCATCTGGGGGCGACGGTGACAGGTACGCGAGCAAGGCTCCGTCCCCGCCTTCTCCTCATCGCCGTCGTCGCGGGCCTGGCGATCGGGGCCGGGGCGTTTGGCGCGGGCCAGGCGATGCAGCCCCGGCGGACCACGCCGATCTTCGACCCGCCGGTCCTCGCCGGCCAGGTCGTCCCCGGCTACTGCTCCGCCGGCTTCTACGCCCGCCGCGGAGACACGATTGTCCTCACGTCGAGCGTCCACTGCGCCGGCGAGGGCAGCGTGGCCCGCGACCCGGCGAGCGGCATCCTCCTCGGCGTCTTCGGCCCGAATGCCCAGGATGCCTCGTGCCCGTTTCCCGGGCATACCTGCGCGGCCTCGGACATGAACTACCTCGTAGTAGCGCCAAACCGCATCCCGTGGGGACACCTCAATGTCGTGGACCTGGGCACAGCCGGTTACCGGATCATCCCGGCCAACGGGAAACCGTTGGCCTGTGCCGACATCGCGATCGGCGACCCAGTCGAGATCGACGGCCGCGGCTTCTACCGGAGCGGAACGGTGGCCGAGAAGGGTGAGAACCTGTTTCCCGCGACAAAGGACGGCTCCTACTTCCCGTGCATGATCGCCTCAAAGGTCCAGGCCGGGCCAGGGGACTCGGGCGGCTCGGTCCTCGTGCGGGGGATCCCGGCGGGTGTCACGTCTCGGAGCTTCGGCGGGGCACTCGGGTTCACGCCACTGGCCGAAGGTCTGTCCGAGCTCGGACTCGTCCTGTGCACGACGCCTGACTGTGGCCTCGTGCCGCCAGTGGCCGATCCAACAGGACACCCGTGACGGCGCGGGCTGACCCGCTCCGCGACGGACGAGGCGGCGCCGTACCGCGGGGGGAATGAGCCTCACCTACACTTGAACCACGGGCCCGGAGTGGCGGAATGGCATACGCAGCCGACTCAAAATCGGCCGCCCGCAAGGGCATGAGGGTTCGACTCCCTCCTCCGGGACCAACCGCCCGCAAGCCGCTCGACGGAACCGACCGCGGACGCCATGATCTCCCCCGTCCGCGATGACGTTGGTACGGGGGCGGCCGGCTCCAGCGTCAGCTGGTCTTTGCCGCGTTCGGCGGGGCGTTGATCCAGGCGTTCCACGAACGAATCTCGAAGGCGTCCGAACGGGAGGCCGCGGCCGAGGCCAGGTAGCCGGCCGGCGCACCAGCTCACCCTCCAATTCAGGTTGCCAGCCGCGAGTCTAGACTCAGGTCGGAGTAGCCGCGGATCCGATCGGACCCGCTTCCATCGGAGGATCCATGAGCTTCCTGCGTCGCCTGTTCCCGACCGACCCCCGCCCACAGGCGGCGGGCTACGGCGCCCCGATCGCCGGGTCGGCGGGCGAGGTCGAGCTGGTCCACGGGATCATCGCCCGGCTCGACGGCCTGCCGCCGGATCGGGCCCGCTTCGTGGCCTGCGCCGCCTACGTGATCGCCCGGGCGGCCAGCGCCGACGCGCACGTCAGTGACCAGGCGTCCCGTTACATGGAGCGGGTTCTCGTCGACCAGACCGGCCTCGACGCGGCCGAGGCGGCGCTGGTTGTCGAGACGGCCAAGCTCCAGGCGCTATCGACCGGTGGGACCGACGATTTCGTGGTCACCCGCGAGTTCAAGCGTGTGTCCACCCCCGAGCAGCGCCTCGACATTCTGCGGGCCTGCTTCTCCGTGGCGGCGATTGATGGATCGATCGATGCCGCCGAGAGCTTCACGCTCGACGAGATCGCCCTCGAGTTCGACCTCGAACTGCCCGCCCTGGCCCGGCTTCGAGGGGAGTTTGCCGAACGTTTCTCGGCGGTCCAGGCGCTGAAGGACAGGCCGACCGCAGGTTCACCTGCGGCTCCCCCGGTGTCGGCCGAAGCGCCGGCGAAGCCGGGTCAGCCGAGCTGAAGTTCCACTCCGGCTCCAAGCCGGCGACCAACCTCGGCGAGCAGGTCGGCGTCATACGCCACGCCGCTGCGCAGCTCCATCGGCAGCTCACCGCCCCGGGCGCCGGGCACGTGCAGGACCACCCGGGTTGCCCCCGGCCGAGCACGGATCAGGCTGCGCAGCTCCTCCATCGTCCGCTCGGCCGTTGCGCCCCCGGCAAATCGGACGTGAAGCACGTGTTCGGGGCTGGCGTCGGTGGGCACCGTCGGCGCGGCCGCCGCTGCACTGGCCCGCCCGCGGGAGTCGTCGGGCAACGGCGGCTCATCGATCTCGGGCCCGATTGCCCGGAGGTCGGCCGGCTCGGAATCGCCCGGATAGGGCTCGCCAGGTTCGATCAGGGGAAGGTTTGGCAACGATTGCCGCACCTCGGCCGCCGCGCTACCGCCAGCGCGCAGTGGGCTGATCATTGCCTCATCGGCGACCGGCACACCCAGGCCCGGGCCAACCGCAATCGGCTGGCGGACGACCGGCGTCGGGACACCCGCCGCACCTGGCGGCCCGTCCTGGCCGCGTCGCCAGCCAGCGCGCTCGCCGTTCGGGCTGCGTTCGCCGCCGGCGCCTCGATTGCGGCCGCGGTCGATCGCGGCGACCTCGGAGGCGAACGAGGCCGGACCGCGGGTCAGCGCGGCATCCCAGTCGACCGCGAGATCGGCCAGCAGTGAGACCTCCTCACCCTTGTGGTCCACCCGGCCAGAGACGAGCAGGATCTGGCCCTCGACCCAGGTCGACCGGGTCGCCTCGTACAGGCGCGGGAAGACGACAACCTCGATCGAGCCCTGGAGGTCCTCGAGCGTGGCGATCGCCATCGTGGCCTTGGCCTTGGTGATCACCGTCCGGACAGCGGTCACGATCCCGCATACGACCACCCGCTGCTGGTCGAGAGACTCGTCGCGCAGGTCACCGGAATAGGCACTGACGAACGGCCCAACCGCCTCGGCGATCTCCTTCAACGGGTGGTCGGAGAGGTAGAGCCCAAGGAGTTCCTTCTCCCAGCGCAAGCGCTCGCGGGTGGGTGCCTCGGTCACCTGGGGCAGCGGCGCATCGAGCATCGCCGCGTCGGCCGCGCCGAGGTCGAACAGCGAGACCTGGCCGCTGATCCGGTCCCGCTGGGTCGCGCTGGCGGCAGCCATCGCGTCGTCCAGACCGACCAGGATCTGGGCCGGATGACCGAACGCGGCCAGGGCGCCGACCCGGGCGAGTGACTCGAGGACCCGCTTGTTGGCGAGGCGCAGGTCGATCCGTTCACAGAAGTTCGTGATCGAGCGGAATTCGCCTTCGGTTCGGGCAGCGATGATCGACTCGATCGCACCCTGGCCCACGTTGCGGACCGCGATCAGGCCGAACCGGATCGCGTCGCCCTCGACCGAGAACTCCACCCCGGAACTCCTGATGTCCGGCGGGCGAACCTCGATCCCGAGGCGACGGCACTCGGCGATCGCCGCGGCAACCTTTTCGGCGTTGTCGCGCGACGCGGTCAGGACGCTGGTCATGTACTCGAACGTGTAGTTCGCCTTGAGGTAGGCCGTCTGGTAGGCAACCAACCCGTAACAGGTGGCGTGGGCCTTGTTGAAGCCGTAGCGCTCGAACGGCTGGAAGGCCGTGAAGACGGCGTCGATCGTGGCGGCTGGCACCCCGCGCTCGGCTGCCTGGCGGACGAACTGGTCCTTCATCGAGCGCAGCACGCTCGACTTCTTCTTGCGGATCGCATAGCCCAGCGTGTCGGCCTCCGGGCCGGTGAAGCCGCCCAGGGCGATCGCGGAGGCCATGATGTCCTCCTGGTAGACGAAGATCCCGTACGTCTTCTTGAGGTACGGCTCGAGGAGCGGGTGGAGGTAGGTCACCGGCTCCTGGCCATGCTTGCGCCGGATGTAGGCGGGGATGTTGTCCATCGGGCCGGGCCGGTACAGGGCGACCATCGCCGCCAGGTCGTAGACCGAGGTCGGCCGGAGCTCGCGCACGTAGCGGCGCATCCCCGCCGACTCCAGCTGGAAGATGCCGGTCGTCTCGCCCGAGGCCAGCAGCTCGAACGTGGTTGGATCATCGAGCGGGATATGGTCAAGGTCGATCGTAACTCCGCGGGTGGCCTGGATCAGCTCGACGGCCTGGCGCAGGATCGTCAGGTTGGACAGGCCCAGGAAGTCGAACTTGAGCAAGCCCAGGGCCTCGACCGCGTGCATCTCGAACTGGGTCATCAGGCCGTCCGAGTTGGTTGCCTTCTGGAGCGGCATCAGCTCGGTCAGGGGCTCCCGGCTGATCACCACGCCGGCGGCATGGGTCGAGGCATTGCGGGCGACGCCCTCGAGGTGCTCGGCCAGGTCGAGCAGGCGGCCGACCTGCGGATCGGTGGCCATGTCGCGCAGGGCCGGTGTGGTCTTGAGCGCCTCGTCGAGCCGGATTCCGAGCTGGTTGGGAATCGCCTTGGCGATCCGGTCCACCTCGCCGTAGCTCATCCCCAGCACCCGTCCGACATCGCGGATTGCCGCCCGGGCCAGCATCGTGCCGAAGGTGATGATCTGGGCGACGTGGTCCTGGCCGTACTTGCGTCCGACGTAGGCGATCACCTCTTCCCGGCGGCCATCCTCGAAGTCGACGTCGATATCGGGCATCGTCACCCGGTCGGGGTTGAGGAAGCGCTCGAAGGGCAGCTCGTAGAGGATCGGGTCAACCGGGGTGATGCCCAGGGTGTAGGTCACGATCGAGCCCGGAGCGCTGCCCCGGCAGGTCGTCTGGATCCCCTGCTCGCGGGCGAACCGGACGAAGTCGGCCACGATCAGGAAGTAGCCGGCGTAGCCCATGGTCGTGATCACGCCGAGCTCGTAATCGAGCCGGGCCTGGAGGGCCAGGGTCGCCCCGCCGTAGCGCCGCTCGAGACCGAGCTCGCATTCCTTGCGCAGCCAGCTCTCGACCGTCTCCCCGTCGGGCACCGGGAAATGCGGGATGCGGGTCTGGCCGAGGGGCAGGACCAGGCCACCGGCCATCTCGGCGATCCGGCGGGTATTGAGGATCGCCTCGCGCTGGTCCGGAAACAGGGCGGCCATCTGGGCCGCCGACTTCAACCAGAAGTCGTTCGTTTCGAAGCGCATCCGGCCCGGGGTATCGAGGTTGTTGCCCGTCCCCACGCACAACAGCACGTCATGCGCCTCGGACTGCTCTTGGCGGACGTAATGCAGGTCATTGGTGACCACCAGCGGCAGGCCGGCTTCGGGCGCGAGCCGCAGGAGTTGCTCGTTCAGCCGGCGCTGCTCGGCCAGTCCGTGGTCCTGCAACTCCAGGTAGAAACGTTCCGGGCCGAAGATCTCGCCGTACTCACCGGCCAGGTTCCGGGCAAGTTCCCAGTCATCATTCTCGAGCGCTCGCGGGATCTCGCCGCCAAGGCAGGCCGACAGGCCGATCAGCCCCTCGCTGTAGCGGGCCAGGTGCTCCCGATCGATCCGCGGCTTGTAGTAGTAGCCATCGATGTGGGCGTCGGTGATCAGCCGGCACAGGTTGCGATAGCCGACCAGGTTCTCGGCCAGCAGGATCAAGTGGAAGGGCTGGGCATCGGCCTTGCCCTCCTTGTCCGCCATCGACCGGCGGGCAACGTACGTTTCGACCCCGATGATCGGCCGAATCCCCTTCGCGGTGGCCGCCTGGTAGAAGGCCACGGCCCCGTACAGCGCGCCGTGGTCGGTCAGTGCGAGCGAATCAAAACCGAGCTGGGCGGCACTGTCCACGAGCTCGTTGATCCTGCCCAGGCCGTCGAGCAGGCTGAACTCGCTGTGCGTGTGGAGGTGCGTGAAGTCATTCGGCGCGAGGGTCATCGGCGCCCTATGGTAGACGTCGGCGCCATCCGGCACCGGAGCCGAGAGTCAGCTCCCGAGGAACGACCAATGGACGGACCGCCCCATCCTGGCATCGAGATCCGCTCCATGGAGGAGGCGGACGAGGCGCGCGATTTCCCGAGGGGTCGGTCGACCGTTGCGCGCTTCAGAACGGGCGCGCTCAGTCGCACCACCCTTGAGCCGGGCTGGGTGTGGTCTCGAGATGTCGGCGCCGGCATGGGCCTCCAATGGTGTCCTGCGCCCCATTTCGGTTACGTGATCAGCGGCCGGATGGCAGGCCGGCAGCCGGATGGGGCGGAGTTCGAATACGCAGCCGGCGACGCCTTTGTGCTCGGACCAGGCCACGACGTCTGGGTCGTCGGTGACCAGACCTATGTCTCCATCGACGTTGCCCGGACTGCCCCCCTCGGCCCGGCGGCCACAGCAGGTGTCCTGGGCAGCATTGGTGGCACGCCGTTGGTCCAGTTGCGGCATGTGGTCTCGCCGGGGATGGCACGGGTCTTCGTCAAGGTGGAGGGCGCCAATCCGACTGGCTCCATGAAGGACCGGATGGCCAGGGCGTCGATCGAGGCAGCCGAAGCTGATGGTCGCCTGACACCTGGCGGAACCGTCGTGGAGTACACCGGCGGATCCACCGGGACCTCGCTCGCGCTCGTCTGCGCGGCCAAGGGCTACCCGCTCCACATCGTCACCTCTGATGCGTTCAGCCAGGAGAAGCGTGACCATCAGGCGGCGCTGGGCGCAAGCATCACGCTCGTGCGCAGCGACCGCAAGCAGATCACGGAGCAGCTCATCAAGACGATGATCGAGACGGCACGCCGGATCAGCCAGAGGACCGGGGCGTGGTGGGTCGATCAACTGCGCAACGCCGACGCGGCGACCGGCTACGAGTCGCTTGGCGACGAGATCTGGGAGCAGACTGACGGGCGGGTCGATGCCTTCGTCCAGTCGGTCGGCACCGCCCACTCGATCCACGGCGTGACGACAGCGCTTCGAAGACATCGACCGGAGGTCTTGACGGTGGCCGTCGAACCCGCGGAATCGCCCGCCCTCAGCGAGGGGCGGACCGGCGCGCACGAGATCGAGGGCATAGGGATCGGGTTCGTGCCGCCCTTGTGGGATCCCGCCGACGCCAGCGAGTACATGACCGTTGCGACGCACGAGGCGGAGGAGATGGCACGGCGATTGGCGCGGGAGGAAGCGCTGTTCGCGGGCGCCTCGTCCGGTGCGAACGTGGCAGCTGCGCTGCGGCTTGCCGAGCGACTCGGATCGGCCAAGACCGTCGTCACTCTCCTGGTCGACAGCGGCCTGAAATACCTGACGACCGATGTGTACCGCCTCTCGGAGCACGACGCACTGTCGCAGTCGGAACCCCTCATGAGCCCGGAGGAGCTGGGGATGGCCAGCACGTCGTAGCCCAGGCCCGGCCTGGCCGACCAAGGGGCCGACGCCCTCGGTCACCTGATGCGGCCAATAGATCAAGCCGAGGAGTGCCATGCGCGAGCTCGACGGAATGCGGATCATCGGGTCGGCGGACGGTACGTTCGCCCAGAACCCGAGTTCGAAGTCTCGCGAGCTGGTTTCTGCTGGGGACACCGCCGGTCGGTGGAGACTGGGTGAAGTGACGGCAGAACCCGACGAGAGCGTTGCCACCCATGTCCATCCCGGGGAGGCTGAGGCGCTCATCGTTCTCGAAGGTGATGTGGAGCCCCACGGCGCGCAGGGCGTGGCCCACCTCGGGCCGGGAGACGTCGTCTTCATCCCGCCCGACACCGAGCACGGTTTGCGGACCCCGAAGGGCGGTCGCTGGCTGGCCATCTGGCCCAACGCCGAACGCGTGCCAGGCAGGAGATACTCCGGCTGAGCTCGCGCGGAGGCCCGGCCCATGACCAGCCGTGCAGCCTGCGTCGGTCCGACGGCTGAGCGGGCTCGACCTCATCACCTCCCCGAGCGGTGCCGCTGACCCCTGCCCTGACAGGACGTTGAACCTCACTGGAACCTGGCAGACGAGTCCATGGCCGAGCGTGTGTGGGACCTACCGGGACCATCAGGTCAGGTCGCGGGGGCCACCTGGCGTGGGATAACGGTCGCAACAACCGCTCCCCGGGAGTTCCCGATCCAAGCTCAGTCGTTGCCCAGCGGCCTCGAGGCCGATCAGCCGATCGGAGCCGGTTCCCTCCGGCTTGTTCGACTGCGCCTCACGCTGGCGCTCCTGGCCATGGCAATCCTGCCGCTCGCCGTCGGGGCGCCACTTCTTGTGACGGCACTCGACAGGCAGCACGAATCCGAGCAGACCCGGGTACAACTGGACGCGACAACGACCGCGGGCAAGGTTGGTGCCGCCCTCGATGCCGTCAAATCGGCCCTGGCCCGGGCCGCCTCTAGCGACACGGTGGTCGCCGTCGCCCGTGGCGACAAAGGCGCAATTGCCCGGGCTCGCGCGATCCTCGATCCGCTGGCCGGAGACACCGCCCACGGAACGGTCGACGTCGCCGTCGTCTCGTCCAGCGGCCTCGTCCTGTTCCGCGAAGCCGGGGGCAAGGTGACGACCAACGCCAGCCAGACCAGCGGTGACCCATTGCTCGACGCGGCAAGCAGCGCCGGCCCGGGCGGCGTGATCGTGGGCGATCCATCGACGCGTGCTGACGGCACCACGGTCGTCGGCATGGCGGCGCCGCTGGCCGGAGGTGCCGGAGCGGCGACACCGGTCGGGATCGTCCGCCTCGAGGTCTCGCTGCCGGCACTCCTGACCGCCAGCACCAGCAAACTTGCTTCCGGGACGTCGGTCAGCCTGATCGACAGCGCCGGGGCGTCGATCAGCTTGATCAAGATCCCTGACAGTCCGGCTGGTGGTTCACCCGGAACCGGGACCGGCGGCGGCAGCATGTACCCCAAGACGGTGCCCGTGCCCGGATACGCCGACTGGCAGATCAAGCTGCTGGCCCCGGTGGCCTTCGGCGAGCCGTCGACGGGTCTGTTCGCGCTTCTCGCGCTGGTCGCCATCGTCCTGCTGTCGCTCGTTGTCTGGATGGCCAAGCAGATCCTGCGCCCTGCCGAGCAGCTCGAGTCGTCGCGCGTTCGCATGCACGACCTGTACCAGCTGGCCCGGGTCGATTCGCTGCGCGACTTGCTCACCGGACTCGGCAACCATCGCGCATTCCAGGAAGAATCGGACCGCCAGATCGACGCGTCGCGCCGGTACGGGGCGCCGGTTGCGGTTGTCCTGGCCAACCTCGACGACTTCAAGCAGGTCAACGACGAACACGGCCACGAGGGGGGCGACGCGATCCTGGCGACCTTCGGGGGGCTCATCCAGAGCACGATCCGCTCACCCGACCGAGCCTTCCGAACGGGGGCCGACAGCTTTGCCATCCTGCTTCCCCACACCGACGCCGACGGCGGCGAGATCTTCGCCCGGCGCCTGCTGGCGGCGGCGCTCGAACCGACGCGCTCCGCGCCCCGGGGGATCTCTTTCTCGGCCGGGATTTCCGCCTGTCCTGCGCTGGCGACCGATCGGCGTCAACTGATTGCCCAGGCCGAAGCGGCAATGGCCTCGGCCAAGCGCCACGGCCGCACCGGCGCCGAGATCTTCGATCCAGCCCGGCACCGGGCGCCGGGGGTCATGTCGTCGGCTGCCGAGGCCTCGGCAGCGATCGCCGAGACCGTCATGAACAAGCTGATCCGGCCCGTCTACCAGCCCATCGTGGACCTGCGCAACGGCAAGGTGATCGGCTACGAGGGCCTCGTCCGGCCGATGCCCGCCTCGGGCTTCCCAGACCCGAGCGCGATGTTCATCGCGGCCGAACGCGCCGGCCGGACGGTCGAACTCGACTTCGCCTGCATCGAGGTCGTGGCCGCCGGTACGGCTGATCTGCCCGACGACGCGATGATCACGATCAACGTTTCGCCGCGCACCCTGGAGTTGCCCGACTTCAGCCCGCCACTCCTCGTTCGAACGCTCCACCGGGCCGGCCTCGAACCGGACCGGGTCGTGATCGAGATCACCGAACGGGAGTCGATCGAGGAGATGGAGCGCCTGAAGCGCAACGTGGCGGCCTGCCGGGCGGCCGGCTTCCGGGTGGCCGCCGACGACGTCGGAGCCGGCAACGCCGGACTGCGCCTGCTCAGCCAGGTCCAGTTCGACATCGTCAAGATCGACCTGTCGCTGGTCCAGGAAGGGGCGCTCTACGAGACGTCCCTGGCGGTGGTCGGATCGCTCCAGGAGCTGGCCCGGCGCTGGGGTGCGTGGGTGATCGCCGAGGGCATCGAGACGCCCGAACAGCTCCGGGTCGTGCGCGAGCTGGACATCACCGCCGGCCAGGGCTACCTTCTGGGCCGGCCAGGATCGGCCGACGACCTGCTTACGATCGATAATTCGACAATCGATCTCGGCGCGCTGATGGGTCGCGACAACTGGCTCCACGACCTGGCCCGGTCGGCGCCGGGCCTGGGGGTCGCTCACTCGAGCTGATCATCGGGGGCATGTTTGCGGCATGGCGCCGACGGCGTCAGCATGCAGGCGTGCACCCTCGATCCATCCGGGCGTGGTCCCTCAGCGCGCTTGTGCTTCTCACCGCGGCCTGTTCGCCGGCCACTCCGACCGGTCCGGCGGACACCGCTGCCACGGGTTCGCCCGGACCCACCAATGGGGCGGGATCCTCGATCGGGTCCGGCCTCGCCTCGAGCCCATCACCCTCGGCCATTTCCTGCGATCGGATGCTCCGGGTGGGCCTGGTCGCCATGCCGGGTGGCCTGACCGACAACGGCTACAACCAGTCCGCCGTCGCCGGGCTTGATGCCGCAGTCGCTGCGACATCGTCCTGCTTCCGGACGGAGGTGGTTGCCCCGAAGACGCGGGACGACGCGAGCAAGGACATGGCCGGCTACGCCGACAACGGCTACGACGTCGTGATCGCGGTCGGCCAGCAACTAGGCGATGCCCTTGGCGACGTGGCCGCCACCCATCCAAACGTGCACTTCCTCGGCGTCGATTCGGCGCCCGGACCTACCCATGACGCGACCTGGCCGGTCAACGGCGAGAGCCTCTTCTTCGCCGAGGACCAGCAGGGCTACCTGGCGGGCGTGCTCGCCGCGCTGGTCAGCCACAGCCACAACGTCGGCGTGGTCGGCGGACTGCTCCTCGTTCCCCAGGTCGAAAGCTCGGTCGAGGGATTCCTCCATGGTGCTGCGGCGACCCTGCCCGGGATCACCGTCCAGTTTGCCTACGCCACCTCGTTCAGCGACCCGGCCCAGGGCGGCGCTGCGGCCAAGGCCATGATCGCCAAGGGTGCCGACGTGATCTTTTCGACGGGCGGTCGGACTGGAGATGGCGCCCTGGTCGCCGCCTGCAAGGCCGGAGTGATGGCCATCGGCTCGGACACGGACCAGGCCCTGACCCTGCCCCTGGCCGCCCCATGCCTCATCTCGAGTGCCATGAAGAACGTCAGCGGGGCAGTGACCGCCGCCCTGCTCCACCTGGCCGGCGGTTCATTCAGCCCCGGCTTCCATACGGACAACGCGGCCTCGGGCGGCATCGTCCTCGCCCCAGGTCATGACCTGTTCGGCGTCATCACCCCGGCCGACCAGGATCGGATCGATGCAACGCTGCGCGGGCTGGCCGACGGTTCAATCCGCCCGGACGTTGTCATCGACGGCAGAACACCTTGATCGAACGATGCTGCGACGAGGGATTGCGTTAACGAACGGTGGGCGACTTGCCCGGATCGGGCAGCACCGGTACGATGCCAGTCAGCCGGCCCCGGTCCGCGTCAAGCGAGACCCGATTCCCAGCGGACTCCTGTGACCCGACCCGGCGCGCCGAGCCAAATTCGAGGAGGAACCATGCGCATTCGTTCCACGGGCGCCGTCCTGTTCGCAGGCGTCGCTCTCATCGCTGCTGCCTGTACCAGCACCGGTGCAAGCACCGTCCCATCGGCGCCAGCGTCCACGGCCCCGTCGAGCGAGGCCCCCAGCACGGCCCCGTCGAGCGCGGCCACCCCGGCTCCGTCGTCGGCCCTCAAGATCGGCGTCGTCACCGACATCGGCTCGCTGAACGACAAGAACTTCAACGAGTACACCTACAAGGGTGCCGTCGCCGGCGCCGCCGACATCGGCGCACCCGCGCCGAAGTCCGTCGTGCCCAAGGGCCCGACGGAGTACGCACCGGACATCAAGTCGTTCACCGATCAGAAGTTCGACGTGATCGTGACCGTCGGGTTCAACCTGACGAATGACACCGTCAAGGCGGCCAAGGCGAACCCGAACACCTGGTTCATCGGCGTCGACCAGTCGCCCTGCGTTGACGCGACCGGAGCCGTCGATACGACGTTCGCCTGCAAGGGCGACGCGAAGACGCTCCTGCCGAAGTACATCTCGATCACCTACCAGGAAGACCAGGCCGGCTACCTCGCCGGAATGGTTGCGGCCAGCATCAGCAAGAACGGCGTTGTGGCGGCCATCGGTGGCACGAGCCTGTGCGGTCCGTGCATCCGCTATATCCAGGGCTACGCGCTTGGCGCCGCGTCGATCAACTCTTCGATCAGCGTCAAGACGGCCTACGTCACAGCTGACTTCTCGAGCAAGGCGTTCGGGGATCCGGTGTACGGCAAGCAGTACGGCGCCAGCTTTATCGCCCAGAACAAGCCGGACGTGATCTTCCAGGTTGCCGGGGCAACGGGTAACGGCATCCTCGATGCCGCCTGCGCCGTGGGGATCAGCGGGATCGGCGTCGACGTTGACCAATACCTGTCCTACCCGAATGCCGACAAGTGCATCGTGACCAGTGCCGAGAAGCACCTCACGAACTCGGTCGAGGCAACGATCAAGACGATCGGGGCAGGTACCGCGGTCGGTGGTCCGCAGGTCTTCAATGCGGCCAACGACGGGATTGGCATCTCGGACTTCCACGACAAGGCCAGCCTGATCTCGGCCGATCTCACGGCCAAGCTGGCAACGGCCCTCGCGGGCATGAAGGACGGCAGCCTCAAGACCTGCCCGACCAACTGCGGTTCGCTGAAGTAGCGCTCCTTCGCCACTGATCTGAGCGGGCCAGGCCAACACGGCTGGCCCGCTCAGCATTTCCCCTCGTGTGGAGGTCCCGGTGATGACCACACCGGCCGGTGCAAGTCCCGGCCCGTCCGTTGTGCTGGCCCCCGCGCTCGAGATGCGCGGGATCACGAAGCGCTACCCGGGCGTCGTGGCCAACGACGCGATCGACCTGGTCGTCCGTCCGGGTGAGATCCATGCCCTGCTCGGCGAGAACGGTGCCGGCAAGAGCACCTTGATGAACATCCTGTACGGACTGGCCCGGCCGGACGAGGGCCAGATCCTGCTCGACGGAGCAGACGTCCGAATCGCCGGTCCCGCCGACGCGATCGCCCGCGGAATCAGCATGGTCCACCAGCACTTCATGCTCGTGCCCGTCCTGACCGTCGCCGAGAACATCCTCCTCGGCGCAGAGACGATGGCCAACCCGGTCTTCCTGGACCGCGACGAGGCGCGTCGCCGGATCCGCGAGCTGGGTGCGCGGTTCGGCTTCGAGATGGATCCCGACGCCAAGGTCGGCAGCCTGTCGGTCGGCTGGCAGCAGCGGGTCGAGATCCTCAAGGCGCTCTATCGCGAGGCCAGGATCCTGGTCCTCGACGAACCCACGGCCGTGCTCACACCCCAGGAGACCGAGGAGATCTTCACCGTCCTGAAGCGCCTCGCCGCTGAAGGCCACAGCATCATCTTCATCAGCCACAAGCTGTACGAGGTGATGGAGATTGCCGACCGGATCACGGTGATCCGGCGTGGCCGGGTCGTGGGCACCCGGATTCCGTCGGAGACGAATGAGCAGGACCTGGCCGAATTGATGGTCGGGCGTGAAGTCCAGCTGACGATCGATCGCGGCGAGTCCCACCCAGGCAAGGCAGCCCTCGAGGTCACCGACCTGCGTGTCGCCGACGACCGGGGCAGCGAGGTGGTCCGGGGCATCAGCCTGGAGGTCCGGGCGGGCGAGATCCTGGGGATCGCCGGGGTGGCCGGCAACGGCCAGGACGAGCTCGTCGAGGCCCTGGTCGGCCTGCGCCGGCCCATTGGGGGCACGATTCGGCTGGGCGGCCACGACGTGGGCGGCCACTCGCCGCGCGCGATGAATGAGGCCGGTGTGGCCTATGTCCCGGCCGATCGCCACCGCTTCGGGCTGATCCTGCCGTTCTCGATTGCCGACAACGTGGTCCTGACCAGCTACTACCGGGCGCCCTTCGCCCACGGTTGGGTCCGCGACGACGACGAGATCAACGCGGCGGCCGAGGTGGCGATCAGCGCCTACGACATCCGAACGCCGTCGGCAACCGCTCGCGCCGGCACGTTGTCAGGCGGTAACCAGCAGAAGCTCGTCGTCGCCCGCGAGTTCAGCCGCGACCTCGCCCTGCTCGTCCTGGACCAGCCGACACGCGGCCTCGACGTCGGCAGCATCGAGTTCATCCATCGCCAGGTGCTCGCCAAGCGCGACGCCGGAGCGGCCATCCTGCTGGTCTCGGCCGAACTCGACGAGGTCCTCGAACTCTCCGATCGGATCGCCGTGATGTACCGCGGGGCGCTCGTCGCGACAGTGGACGGACGCACGGCCGACAAGTACGAGATCGGCCTGCTGATGGCGACAGGTGGTCGCGAGCGCGGCGCCGAGCCGACCGCCGGTGTAAGCAGCGGAGGGACGCCATGACGGCCGCGATGCCGGTGCCGAAACCCCAGAGGACGAAGACCATCCCCGGGCGAATCTGGGCCGCCATCGGCCTGCCCCTCGTGGCAATCCTGCTGGCCATGCTCGTCGGCGCCATCGTGATCATCGCCTCCGAGTTGCTCGTGGGCGGCGGCAAGCTCGACTGGACCCTGCCGTGGACGGCCTATCGGGCGCTCTTTGGTGGAGCGTTCGGCTCGACCGATGCCATCATCTCGACGGCGGTGTCCACCGCTCCGCTGCTCCTTGCGGCGCTTGGCGTTGGCTTTGGCTTCAAGGCCGGCCTGTTCAATATTGGGGCCCAGGGCCAGTACCTGACCGGCGGGGTCGGAGCCGTCGCCGTCGGAGTAGCCCTCAACCAAGCGTCGCCACTGGTGGCCATCCCGCTGTCGGTGCTCGCCGGAATCGCCGTCGGCGCAGCGTGGGGCTTCATTCCTGGCTTCCTCAAGGCGACCCGTGGTGCCCACGAGGTGGTCACCACGATCATGCTCAACTACGTCGCAATCTCGGTCGTGGCGGCCCTCGTGGCGGGCCCATTGAACACGCCCGGGAGCATTTCGCCGATCACCGGCGACGTCGGTCAGGCGGCACTGCCGATCTTCATCGGGAGCAACGGTCATGTCGGGATCCTGGCCGCGCTGGCGATGGTCGCCGTCGTCTGGTTCGTGCTGTACCGGACCACCTTCGGCTTCGAAGTCCGGGCGGTCGGGGCCAATCCCGACGCAGCTCGCTATGCCGGGGTGAGACCGAGGGTGTTGACGACGCTGACGATGACGATTTGCGGAGCCCTGGCCGGACTCGCCGGGGCCGGAGACGTCCTTGGGGTCAGCCACCAGATCACCAGTTCATTCAGCACGACCGTTGGATTCGATTCGATCGCCGTCGCCCTGCTCGGCCGCTCGAACCCTGTCGGCATCCTGTTCGGGGCCATCCTGTTCGGGGCGATGCGGGCGGGTGCCGCGCAGATGCAGATCCAGGCCGGCATCCCGGCTGAACTGATCGACGTGATCCAGGCCACGGTCCTGTTCTTCCTCGTGGCCACCCCCGTGATCGGCCGGATCCGCTTCCTGCGCGGGGCCCAGGCCGGGATCGATACGACCCAGATCACCCGGAGCTACGGGGAGGCCAGCCACTGATGGACCCGTTGATCAACGGCCTCTACGGGATCCCCATCCTGGGCATCCTTGTCCAGTTCGTCGGCTACGTGGTTCACGTCGTCCCGAACATCTCACCCCTGCTCCTCCAGGCAGCCACGCCCCTGGCCCTGGGCGCATTGTGCGGGGTGATCTGCGAACGCTCCGGCGTGGTCAACATCGGGATCGAGGGGACCATGCTGGCGAGCGCCTTCGTGGCCTGGATCGTGGGTGTGGCCGTGGCGCCGATGTTCCCGGGCGACCCGTCGCCATTCTTCGGGGTGACGCCCGCCCTGATCATCGCCCTGCTCGCCGGGCTGTTCACGGCACTGCTCATCTCGCTCGTCCACGCCTGGTTGTCGATCAGCGTCCGGGCCGACCAGATCATCAGCGGCACGATCATCAACATCGCCGCCTTCGGGGTCACCGGCTACCTGTTTCAGCTGATCGAGAAGGGTTCACCGACGAGTGCCGGCGCCTTCTCGGCGTTCTCGCCACCGCCCCAGCTGGTCCAGATCCCGCTGGTCGGCTGGATCTTCGAGATGTTCCTCAACCAGGGCCCGATCGCGATGTCGGTCATCGTCATCGTGATCGTGATGCAGGTCCTCCTGTTCCGGTCCCGCTGGGGGCTGCGCACCCGGGCGGTCGGCGAGCATCCCCGGGCCGCCGAGACGGTCGGGATCGACGTGGTCCGGCTGCGCTACCGGAACGTACTCGCCGGCGGCCTGCTGGCCGGCCTGGCCGGGGCCTTCCTGACGATGGAGGCCTCGAACTCGTTCCAGACGGCGATGACCAACGGGCGCGGGTTCATTGGGCTGGCGGCGATGATCATCGGCCGCTGGACCCCCCTCGGGGCTTTCGGCGCGGCGCTGCTCTTCTCGTCGTCGCAGGCGATCGCCCAGTCGATCACGTTCAACCCGCCGGCCGGAGACCTCGGAACGATCCTCACCGCGGTCCCTGCCCAGGCTTACGACATGCTGCCGTACGTCGTGACGATCATCGTCGTCGCCGGCCTGATCGGGCGGAGCATTCCGCCGGCCGCCGACGGTCAGCCGTACGAGCGCGAAGCCGCGACCTGATGACCGATCGGACCGCGGATCGGGCCCGGGTGGGCGCGCTGCTCGACCTCGCGGAGGGACGTGGACCGGTCACCCTGCTCGACGAGGCAGGGATCGCCCGGGTCCTCCTCGGGGCTCGCCGGATCGCCGTCGTCGGCGCGTCGAACAACCCGGCCCGACCATCGCACGCGGTCTTCCGCTACCTCGTCCTGAATGGCTACGACTGCGTCGCGGTGAACCCGAACCAGCGAGACGTGCTCGGGCTGCCCGCCTTTCGAACGCTGGCCGAGGCGACCGAGGCGACCGGGCCATTCGACATCGTCGATGTCTTCCGGCGCTCGGAGCTGTGCGTGCCCCACGCTCGCGAGGCCGTCGCAAGCCAGGCCCGCTGCCTGTGGCCTTCAGCTCGGGGTCGTCAACTGGGAAGCCGCCTCGATTGCGGCGGCCGGTGGCCTGTCGGTCGTGATGGATCGCTGCACGGCGATCGAGCACCGGTCCCTGCGCGACCGCGCCTGATCCCGTCGTCCACGCTTGGCCGGGCCCGCTCCGCTCCGGCCCACCCAGCCAGTGCTAGCGGATGACGAGGCCGACCGTGATGCACACGATCCCGGCGAGACCAAGGCCGGCGCCCAGGCGAACCTGCCGCTGGAGGATTGCCATGGCAACCGAGGCGGCCGCTTGCGAGTCATCGCGAACGCCTCCGCGCCAGGCGTTGTAGCGGGCCACGTTCTGGTCCTGCGCCCGGAGCGCCTTGAGCCGCGCGAACGGCCCCCGCGTCCGAAGGTAACCGATGACGACCAGGCCGAGGCCGATGACGATGAGGAGCAGGCTGACCGGGTTCATTGGCCCGACACCGGGCCCGGCCCCGCGGTCCCGATCGACTCCGGGCCGTCCGACGGACTGCCTTCCGCCGCGTCGAGTCGTTCCCGGAGGAGCTTTCCGGCAAGCTCGGCGTTGGCCTGCCCCCGGGTCGCCTTCATCACCTGGCCGACGAGGAAGCCCAGCGCCGGCTTCCCGGCGCGATGATCCGCGATTGCGGCCGGGTTGGCCGCAAGGACGGCGTCGACTGCTACACCGAGGGCATCACCATCGCTGATCTGGCGCAGTCCCTTCGCGGCGACGACCGAGCCAACCGTTGTGCCCTTGGCCAGATGCTCGAGCAGCACCTCACGCCCATTCGTCCGTGACAGCTCGCCGATCGACATCCGCCGGAGCAGATCGGCCAGCTCGGTGGCGCTGGCCTTGCCAACGAGGCCGGTTACCCCACGTTCGGATGACTCGTTGATGGCCCGGCCGTACTCACCCGTGACGAAATTGGCGATTTCCTTGGCCGCCAGTCCCGGGCCGGCCGCCCGGATCGCTTCGAACGCGATCGCCAGGTCGGGTTGGGCCACGATCACGCCCGTGTCGTAGGCCGACAGTCCGAGCTGGTCGGTGTAGCGCGAGCGACGGGCCGCCGGCAGTTCGGGTAAGCCCGCCCGGATGGCCTCGATCCAGGCTGCGGCCACGCGCAGCGGCGGCAAGTCCGGCTCCGGGAAGTAGCGGTAGTCGTGCGAGTCCTCCTTGGACCGCATCACGTAGGTCACGCCCCGGTTGTCGTCCCAGCCGCGGGTGTCCTGGGTGAGGGTCTCACCTGCGTCGAGGGCCACAGCCTGGCGCTTGATCTCGAAGGCAATCGCCCGCTCGACCGACCGGAACGAGTTCATGTTCTTGACCTCCACCCGGGTCCCGAATGGTTCGGTCCCGCGCAGCCGCAGGGAGACGTTCGCCTCGACCCGCATCTGGCCGCGCTCCATGTCGGCGTCGGAGACCCCGATCGTGCGCAGCAGGAGCTGCAATTCCTCGGCGTAGCGGCGGG
Source organism: Candidatus Limnocylindrales bacterium (assembly GCA_038221095.1). Taxonomy (GTDB): domain Bacteria; phylum Chloroflexota; class Limnocylindria; order Limnocylindrales; family CSP1-4; genus Palsa-1033. The sequence continues at coordinate 4,333 of JBBRIM010000011.1, read as the reverse complement.
CCTGTTCGGCGGTCCGGATCGACGGTTCGGTCACGATCTCCATCAACGGCGCGCCGGATCGGTTGAAGTCGACGAGGCTGACCTTGCGACCGTCCGGCTCGGTCGCATGGATCAGCTTGGCCGTGTCCTCTTCGAGGTGGGCGCGCTGGATCCCAACGACAAACGGGCCACTCGACGTCTCGATCGCCAGGCGGCCGTGAGCAGCCAGGGGCAGGTCGAACTGGCTGATCTGGTAGCCCTTCGGCAGGTCTGGGTAGAAGTAATTCTTGCGGTCCCAGCGAGTCGCAGCCGGGGTGCTGGCTTCGATCGCGATCCCCGTTGCGATCACGCCCTCGACCGCCGCCCGGTTGATCGTGGGCAGTGCTCCCGGCAGGCCCAGGCAGACCGGGCAGGTGTGACTGTTGGGCGGGGCGCCGTCGTACGCCGTCGAGCACGCGCAGAACATCTTGCTCGCGGTCCGGAGCTGGCAGTGGACCTCGATCCCGATGACCGCCTCCCAGCGTTCCGCGGCCGCGGCGCCGGGCAGGACCGGAGCAATCACGAGCCCGCCTGGCCTTCAACGATCAGGAACAACCCGTACATCGCCACTGCCAGCCAGCCGAGCGCCACGGCCACCCGCCGGGCGAGCAGGCGAACGCGCGGCCGATCGATGATCCGGCGGGTCGCCTCGATCGCCGAACGCGTTGGGTCGCCATCGTGGACGAATGGACCAACCGCCTCGCGGGTGACGGCGTAGCTGCGTGACACGGCGATCACGACGGCGATCAGGCCGCAGGACTGGATCATGAAACGAATCATTGCCCCGGAGTTTGGCACAGGCCGGCGCCAGCTTCCAGCAACCGAGCCACGGGGCTTGGTTCAGGCTTCGCTGCGCACTCGAGCGACGAACCGTCCGATCCGGACGAGCGCCTCGCGGAGCTGGTCCTCCGAGGTCGCGTAGCAGGCCCGCACGTGACCCTCCCCTGACGGGCCGAAGGCGTCCCCGGGCACGACCGCGACATGCTCCTCGTGGAGGAGCCGCTCGGCGAACGTATTGGCATCGAGGCCGGTCGAACTGACCTGGGGGAATGCGTAGAAAGCCCCGCGCGGCTCGAACGTGCGAAGGCCGAGCTCGTTCAGGCCATCCACGATCAAACGCCGACGACCGTCGTAGGCGGCCAGCATCCGCACGACGTCAGCTTCGCCGTGGAGGAGCGCCTCGAGCGCCGCATCCTGGGCGGTGGTCGGGGCAGACATGATCCCGTACTGGTGAATCTTGAGGATCCCCTCGAGGATCTCGGCCGGTGCGCACAGCCAGCCGACCCGCCAGCCGGTCATCGCGTAGGCCTTGCTGAAGCCACCGACCAGGATCGTCCGCTCACGCATGCCGGGCAGCGAGCTGATCGCCCGGTGGCGGTACGAGCCGTAGGCGAGTCGATCGTAGATCTCGTCGGACTAGACGAGCAGGTCGTGGCGAACAGCGATCGCGGCAATCTCGTCCTGGATCGCGTCGGACAGGACAGCGCCGGTCGGGTTGCAGGGATAGCCCAGGAAGAGGGCCTTGGTCCGGGGGGTGATTGCCCGCTCGACCGCGGCCGGGTCGAGGGCAAAGTCATCCTCGAGCCGGGTTGAGACGTGGACGACGGTTCCACCGGCGAACTTGACGGCCGGCAGGTAGGCAACGTACGAGGGCTCGTGCAGGATCACCTCGTCGCCTGGATCGCAGGTTGCGCGCAGGGCCAGGTCCACGGCCTCGGAGGCGCCGACCGTGATCAGGATCTCGCGAGTCGGGTCATAGCCGACGTGGTAGCGCCGCTCGAGGTGGGCGGCCAGGGCCCGGCGCAACTCGAGCGTGCCGTAGTTGCTGGTGTAGTGAGTCCGACCTCGGCGGAGGCTGGCGATGCCGGCCTCGACGATCCCGCTGGGCGTGTCGAAATCGGGCTCACCCACCCCCAGGCTGATCACGTCGTCCAGCGTGGCCAGGATGTCGAAGAACTTGCGGATGCCCGACGGTGGCACGGTCCGGACACGCTCGGCCAGGGCCCGTTCGGCGAGCGGGCGGCGGCCGGCGGCTGATGGGCGCGGTATCTCGGTGGTCATGCCGGCGAGTATACGGACCCGGCCAGGGAGACGATCCGGTGGCGCTCGGCGGGCGTAGCATCAGGTGTCCAACTTTCGTGGAGGTCCGCTCATGCTCGGCCGTCTTCTGGACCGGTTCATCGAGGCCCAGACGGGCTGGGCGAAACCCGTCGGTGATTGGGTCCATCGTCTCGTCGCAGCCCTTTTTGGACGGATCCTCCCGGTTCGGGACTTCCTGGCCGGCACCTGGCTCGGCCACCCGCTCCACGCCCTGGTAACCGACGTCCCGATTGGGGCCCTGACCCTGGTCGTGGTCTTCGACTTGCTCGGCCGGCCATCGGCAGCCGATACCGCCCTGCTGCTGGGCGTCCTGACGATGCTGGCCGCGGCCGTGGCCGGCTATGCCGACTACTCAACGACGGACGGCCGGGCACGGGTCCGGGCCACGATCCACAGCACGCTCATGCTCGTTTCGCTGGCCGCCTACGTCGTCTCCCTGGCGATCCGGGCGAGCGGGCCGACCAGTCGGACGCTCCCGATCGCCCTGTCCCTGGCCGGCTACCTGGTCCTGGCTGCGGGAGCCTTCGTGGGTGGCGACGTGGCCTACGCCCTGGGCAACATGGTCGACCGGCACGCCTGGCGGCCGGCCGGCAAGAAGTGGCAGCCGCTCGAGGTTGGCGAGATCCCGGAGGGCACCCTGGTCAAGGCCAGGGCCGGTGCCCAGGCACTCGTCCTGGTCCGGTCCGGGGAGACGATCCATGCCCTTCACGACCTGTGCGCCCACGCAGGGGGCCCGCTGAGCGAGGGCACGATCGTGGCCGGCTGCATCGAGTGCCCGTATCACGGCTCACGCTTCGAGCTCGCAACCGGGCGGCGCCGGCGCGGCCCGACTGTCTACGACCAGCCCGCCTACGAGGTCCGGTCGCTGGAGGCCGGCGGGTACGAGGTCAGGCGCGTTTCCTGAGGGCCCCGGCGAGCGGTTCAGGCAATCCCGGCGAGGGTCGCGGCGCGCTCGGCGGGCGTGGGCAGGCTCGGATCGCCGGCCAGAACCAGGTCAGTCGGCTCAACGGCTCGCCATGGCGCATCGGCGCTGATCGCCTCGTAGCCGCGGGCCAGCCCGAGCAGTTCGCCCTCGGTCCACGGCGCGCCGATCAACTGCAACCCAACCGGCAGGCCGTCCGATAGCCCACACGGGATCGACACCCCGGGGAGGCCCGCCATGTTGACCGGCAGGGTGCAGGCGTCCGAGAGGTACATCGCCACGGGATCGGCCAGCTTCGACCCGAAGCGGAAGGCGACGCTCGGGCTGGTCGGCGCGACCAGTGCGTCGAAACCCTCCGCCCAGAGCCGGTCGAAATCGGCCTTGATCAGGGTCCGGACCTTCTGTGCCTTGAGGTAGTAGGCGTCGTAGTAGCCGGCCGACAGGGCGTACGTGCCGAGCATGATCCGGCGCTTGACCTCCGCTCCGAAGCCCTCGCCCCGGGTGGCCAGGTAGTTGGCCCGGATGTCGCCGTCGCGCCGGCTCAGCCCGAACCGGATTCCGTCTTAGCGGGCCAGGTTGGCCGACGCCTCGGCCGGCGCAACGATGTAGTAGGTCGCCAGGCCGTAGTCGGTATGGGGCAGGCTGACCTCATCGACGATCGCGCCGGCCGACTCCAGGGCCGCAACCGCCTCGCGGACGCGCGCCTCGACGCCCGCTTCCATGCCCGCGACGAAGTATTCGCGGGGCAGCCCCAGGCGCTTGCCCCGGAGCGCCCCGGCGGCGGCGTCGTCCGAGGTGGCGAGGTTGAGCAGGGCGTCCGGAACGGGCACCGGGGCCGACGTCGAATCGCGCTCGTCGCGGCCGGCGACGGCATGGAGCAGGGCGGCCGCGTCACGGCTGTCGCGGGCGAACGGGCCGATCTGGTCGAGCGAGCTGGCAAAGGCAACGATGCCGTACCGGCTCACCCGGCCGTAGGTCGGCTTCATCCCCACGATCCCGCACATCGCCGCCGGCTGGCGGATCGAGCCGCCGGTGTCCGTCCCGATCCCGAACGGCGCATGGAATGCGGCGACCGCCGCGGCCGAACCGCCACTCGAGCCGCCGGGGACGCGGTCGAGCGCCCAGGGGTTCGAGGTGGGACCGTAGGCCGAGTGCTCGGTCGAGCTGCCCATCGCGAACTCGTCCATGTTGGTCTTGCCCAGGATCACCGCGCCGGCTGCCCGGAGACGCTCGGTGATGTGGGCGTCGTACGGCGCCCGGTAGCCCTCGAGGATGCGCGAGCCGGCGGTGCAC
>JBBRIM010000010.1:0-24902 GCA_038221095.1 Candidatus Limnocylindrales bacterium | reverse complement strand
GCTCTCGGAGCCGAGCGGCGAGAAGCGCTCAACGAACGATGCTCGCCATTCGGCGGCCTCGAACGGCGCGGCGAACCAGGTCGTCATCTTCGCGATCCTTCCAGCTCGGAGCTCGAGGACGGAGATCATCTGCCACGTCTCGCCGTTCGTGTACCGGACAATCCCGACATACGTGTAAACGTCGCCCGACCCCTCGATGCGCAGCATGCTGAAGCTCGGCGTCATCACCCACCGGTCCTTCGCTCCGATGAGCCGCGCGCTGTCGGACTCCACCGTTCCGACGCCTCCCGGATAGCCCCGGTTCATGGCGCTCCAATTCGCCCTGCCCCGGGTTCGCTCTCCCGACTGTGGCCACTCGTCGACGAAGTCGTCAGCCAAGAGCGCCTCGCCTGCGTCAAAGTCCTTGTCGTAGATTGCGCGGGCGAAGCGCTCGACGACCTCTCGACCGCTCTGCTCAGTCATCCTGTCCCCTCCAAGTGGAGCTTTGGCTGGATCAGCGAGTCATAGACATTCTAGGGCCGGTCGCTGGGCCCCTGGCAGGACGATCACCACACATCGTCACCTGGGACCGTCTGGCCGAGATCGGCGGCCGGTTCCTCGGCAAGTCGCGATCCACCTACTATGTGCGTGAACTGAGCATCCACCCGCGTCCCCGTAGCTCAGCGGACAGAGCAACCGCCTTCTAAGCGGTAGGTCGAAGGTTCGAACCCTTCCGGGGACGCCAATCCAGCTGGGTGGGCCACCTTAAGGCTGTCGGCGCTCGGTGCCTGGTCGCTGTGAGCACAAAGGGGGCCTAAGTGCCTGGTGCGGGTGGTGAGGGACCAGTCGAGGCGCCTGGTCACGCTCAAGTCCTGCTCAGGCGGCGAAACGAGCGGAGCCTCGGCCGCCTTGGCAAAGGCTTAGGGCAGGCCCTTACGCTCGAAGTGGCCATGGAGCGAGCATGCCAGCTCTGAAGTAGGGGCCCGGGTCCGAACCTCACGAGCCTGCGCGAGGGTGCCGGCCCTCAGCTGGCCGCAGGGCCGGCCGCGGCGATCACCGACTTCAATGCGTCGACGACCGCATTCGGATGCAGTAGCTGGATGTCGTGTCCGCTGTCTACGACCTGCATCGTCCCGCCGGGGACACGCGCAGCGAGCTTGGCCTCCTCTGCCTGCCAGAGGACTTCGATCTGCTTCTCGACCGAAGGATCAGTGATCGCCGGCTGGTGATGGCCCGTGGCGGCCAGCACGATGAACGGCACCGTCGGGAGGGGACCGGAGCCAACTACCTCGGGCCCGCTCTTGAGGAAGTCGAGGCCTTCTGGGTTGTGATCAGGAGCAAACCCGCGGCGAAGGATGTCACACAAGGCGGCGTCCACGATGGCGCACTCGCCGTCGAGGAACGAAGGCGGCGTTGGATCGACGAGGACCAGCCCCTTGACCTCGGCCGGATACATTGCGGCGAACAGGCGCATGGTCCCGCCCGCGAACGAGTGGCCCGAGAGGATATACGGCGGCGGGATCACAGCCGCTTTCAGCAGCGCTCGCAGATCCGACACGACGTCTCGGCTGGTTCGCGGCTTCGCGGCGGCATCGCTCGCGCCGATGTTTGCGCGATCGTAGGAGCACGTCCTGGTGAGCTTGCTGACTTCGGGCGCTACCGATTGCCAGGTGGCGTGGGTGTTCCCGAGTCCCGCGTCCAGGATGACGGTCACCGCCCCGCTTCCGGAGCATTCCAGATAGAGCGAGCGGCCACCGATGTCGAATTTCCCGCGGATCGCGGTGGGGTCAGGCGTGGCGGCCGCCGAACAGCCGGAGACGATGATGGCCCCGACTGCAAGGAGTGCCAGCAACCGATGCATCCCGCGCACCAGGACTCCTTCAACTACGAGGGCCTGGCGGTCCAGGGCACGGGAGCATAGCAGCGGTTGGAGGAGGCAGGACCGGCAGCCAAGCGCGCCCGAAGCACGGACACCACGCACGAAAACCACGCACGAAGGCCACCTGGCCGGCCACGCCTCCCCGGGCCACCTTGAGGCTGTCGGCGCTCGGTGCATGGTCGCTGTGAGCACAAGGCCGAGGCGTAACGCCCAGACGTCGGTGATGCGGGAGCGGCTGCGGCGCCCCGGGGTGCTCAATTTGCGCTCAGGAAGCGGGCCGAGCGGCCCGTCAACCTCCTCGTCCAGGGCTAAAGGCAGGTGCTTATGCTCAGGGTGACCATGCACCGAGCACGAGGAGGCTCTAGGGCCAGAATCGGCCCCGCCGAGGCAGCCAAGCGCGCCCGAGGCACGTACACCACGCACGAAGGCCGCATCCCGTGGTACCTCCGGACGGGACGAACGTACGGCTAGGCGATGAGTAGGCCCCACCCCTACTCTCCACCCAGCAGCAGGCCGCACTCTACTCGTCACAACCGGACGGGCCCGGAACGGCCGAAGACGCACCGACGTGAGGCTAACTCGACCGATGGCATCAATGGCCGCCACCGACCTGGGACCGATGCTCACCGCGAGCGAAGTTGCCGAGATGCTCCACCTGCATGTGAATACGGTGAAGCGACTCGGGGACCGCGGCGAGCTCCCTTTCTATCGCGTCTGCAAGCGAGGCGATCGGCGCTTTCGCCTCGATGACGTGATGGCTTTCCTGGCCCGTAACCGCTGATCCCGGCGGCGGCACCATGCCGCCCACGCTCAGGCGTCCGCTGCTGTCCTGCGAGCCGGGTTCCGGCCGGCCGGGGCGCTCCTAAGCGGGCAGTGAGGCCAGCGTCCGGTCGATGATCCCGAGCGCCTCGCCGACCTCGGCCGGGCTGACATCGAGCGGCGGGATCAGCCGAACGACGTTGTGGTCGCGGCCGCAGGTCAGGATGAGCAGACCGGCATCGGCGCAACCGGCCACGAGCGCCTCGACCAGCTTCCCGTCCGGTTGTTTCGCTGAACCGTCCCGCACGAATTCGATCCCGATCATCAGGCCGGGCCCGCGCACGTCACCGATCCGGGGATCCTCGGCCGCGATTGCCTCGAGGCCACGGGTAAGCTCCGCCCCTCGGGCGGCCGCGTTCTCGACGAGGTGATCGGTCTGGACCGTGGCCAGCACGGCCAGCGCTGCCGCGCAGGCAACCGGGTTGCCCCCGTACGTTGTGCCATGAGCACCCCGGCCCCAGCGCTCCTGGAGCTCGCGCCGGCTGACGATCGCAGAGAGCGGCAGGCCGTTGGCGATCGCCTTGGCCACGCAGACCACGTCGGGCACGATCCCGGCATGCTCGAACGCCCACATCCGGCCCGTCCGGCCGTAACCGGACTGGACCTCGTCGGCGATCAGGACGATGCCGTGCGCTTCACTGAAGCGCCGGAGCTCCCGCAGGAAGGCCGCCGGGGCGGGGTAGTAGCCGCCTTCGCCCTGGACTGGTTCGATCAGGATCGAGCCGATCCCCTCGGCCGGGATCGTTGTCCGGACGAGGTCGTGGAGCGCCGCGATGCAGAACTCGACCGCGCGCTGCTCGTCGCCGCCGAAATCGCGATAGACCGCCGGGAAGGGCAGGAGGTGGACGCCCGGCAGGAGCGGTTCGTAGCCGGCCCGGTAGTTCAGGGCTGAACTCGTGACCGAGGTCGCACCGAGGGTGCGGCCGTGGAAGCCACCCTTGAACGCGACAATCCCGGCTCGGCCGGTGGTCCGTCGGGCGACCTTGAGCGCGGCCTCGACGGCCTCGGATCCCGAGTTCATGAAGAAAACCGTGTCGAGCGGCTCCGGGAAGGTTGCCGCGAGCTCGGTCGCCAGCCGGACGACCGGCTCGGAATAGCCGATGGCGGCGGTCGGCACGATCAGGCGGTCGACCTGCTCATGGATCGCCCGGGTCACGGCCGGATGGCTGTGCCCGAGCGCCGATACGGCGATCCCATTGGCGAAGTCGAGGTAGCCCTTGCCGTCGGTGTCGTACAGGCGGTGGCCGATGCCGTGGCTCCAGCTGCGTTCGAAGTAGCGGCCCAGGACGGGCGTCAGGTGGGGTTCGGCCAGCGCCCCGTAATCGGCGCCGGTCGGGGCAATCGGGGGAGCAACGTCCATCCGTCGAGGATACCGGCTTCGGGCCACCATCGCCGGCCCGGTCGCGGGTGGCAGCCCGGTCGCGGCTGGCTCGCCCGCGATGGCACAATGGGTCAATGATCGACTTCCGCCTGAGCGACGAGAACCGCCTGGTCCAGGACAGTGCCCGGGCGTTTGCCGAGGCGGAGATCCTGCCCTACATCCGGGACTGGGACATCCGCGGCGAGGTCCATCCGGAAGTCTTTGCGAAGATGGCCGAGCTGGGCTTCCTGGGGGCCCCGATTCCCGAGGCCTACGGCGGATCGGGTATGGACTACATCAGCTTCGCGCTCCTGTGCGAGGAGCTCGAGCGGGCCGATACCGCCTTCCGGGTGGTCCAGAGCGTCCATGTCGGGTTGAACTCGCTGACCCTGCTCCAGTGGGGGACGGAGGCGCAGCGCCAGAAATACCTCGTGCCCCAGGCCCGCGGCCAGAAGCTGGCCACCTTCGGCCTGACTGAGCCGGGCGTGGGGACGGACGCCGGCGCCCTCCAGACCACCGCCCGGCGCGAGGGCGACGTCTACCTGCTGAACGGGCAGAAGATCTGGATCAGCCTGGCCGACATCGCCGACCACTTCCTGATCTTCGCCACGGTCGACCGGGCGAAGAAGCACAAGGGCGTCACCGCCTTCATCGTCGAGCGTGGCTTCAAGGGGCTGTCGACCGACACCCTCCACGGCAAGCTGGGCATCCACGCCGGGAACACCGGCATCGTCAATCTCGAGAACTGCGAAGTCCCGCTCGAGAATCGGGTCGGCGAGGAGGGCGAGGGCTTCCTGATCGCGATGAGTGCCATCGACCAGGGTCGCTACACGGTGGCGGCCGGGGCGGTTGGGCTGGCCCAGGCCTGCCTCGATGCCAGCCTGAAATACGCCCACGAGCGACAGACCTTCGGTGACGAGATCGGTCGCCACCAGCTGGTCAAGCAGATGATCGCGAAGATGGCCACCGGGACCGAGATCGGCCGGCTGCTCGTGTGGCGCGCCGGCTGGCTCAAGAACCAGGGCCTGCGCAATACGCGCGAGACGAGCCTGGCCAAATGGCACGCGACCGAACACTCCGTCCAGGCGGCCCTCGACGCCATCCAGATCCACGGCGCGAACGGCTATTCGAACGAGTTCCCGGTCGAGCGCTACCTGCGCAACTCGAAGGCGGCCGTGATCTACGAGGGCACCAGCCAGCTCCACACCCTGATCCAGGCCGACTATGCCCTGGGCTATCGCGAGGATCGGCCGATCCGCTGCGAGCCATGGCCGGCCCAGGGGTTCGAACGAGCAGGCGGGGCGTGAGTCGCGCATGAATCCGGCGTGACGGCGGCCTGGACCACCGACGAGCTGGCGACCCTGGCCGCGATCGGCGAGACGTTCGTGCGCGGCGCCGCGACCCGCCGAGCCAACCTCGCGTCCGCCGCCCTTGACCTCGCTGCGGACCCTGAGCAGGTTGCCCAGCTCCGGCTCGTCCTGCGCCTCCTGGAACGTCCACTCATCAACCTGGCCCTGGGCGGTGGCTCGAAGCGCTTCCGGGACATGTCGCCAGCGGCCCGAGAACGGTACCTGCTGCGCTGGAGTACCTCGCGTTTCGCCCAGCGTCGGAGTGCCTACCAGGCGTTGCGCAAGCTGCTCAGCTTCCTGGCCTACGCCGACCCGGGCGAGGGCGGCATCGCCAATCCGCATTGGGCCCGGATCGGCTACCAGCCCGACGTGGCTCAACTGACCGCCCGGGCCACGCCGATCAGGCCGCTCGACCTGTCGGCTGGATCTGCCGAGCTCAGCCTCGAAGCCGACGTCGTGATCGTCGGGTCGGGGGCCGGCGCCGGGGTTGTGGCGCGCGAGCTTGCCGCGGCCGGCCGGTCCGTGCTTGTCCTCGAGGCTGGTCCGTTCGTCTCCGAAGCGGACATGCCGAGCGACGAGATGGGTGCCTTCGATCGGCTGTACCTCGACCACGGGCTCACCGCCACCTGGGATGGCTCCGTCTCGATCCTCGCCGGGGGCGCCGTCGGCGGCGGCACGACCATCAACTGGATGACCTGTCTCGCGGCCCCAGCCGCGGTCCGCCACGAGTGGTCCGGAACGCACGGGTTGACCGGCTTCGACGGGCCGGAGGGCGACGGGGATTACGCCGCGATCCGGGGCGAACTGGGCGTGGCTCCCTCACCGGGCATTCCGCCCAAGGACGCGGCCCTGATCAACGGCGCCCACGCCCTGGGGATCGAAGCCGCGGTCACGGAACGCAACGCAACCTCCTGCACGAGCTGTGGTTCGTGCCCGTTCGGGTGTCGGGCAGGTACGAAGCGGTCCGGCCTGCAGGCACACCTGGCCGACGCGCTGCTGCGGGGTGCCCGGCTGGTGGCCAACGCCCGGGTCGAACGGGTCCTACTCCAGGACGGCCGAGCCGTGGGGGTCGAGGCGACGATCGGCTGGGGGGCGCTGGATCCGCCGGTCCCGGCGCGACGGCTGACGGTTCGAGCACGCCAGGTGGTGATCGCCGCGGGCGCCCTGCGCAGCCCGGCGATCCTGTTGCGCAGCGGCCTGGGCCATCCCGCGATCGGACGCAACCTCCGGCTTCAGCCGGTCCCGATCATCACCGGCCGATATGCCGAACCGATCGACATGTGGAGCGGCGTGATGCAGGCGGCCCGTTCAACCGAGTACATCGACCCGGAGAAGGGCAGCAACGGCTACGTCATCGAGTCGGCCCCCGGCCATCCCGGCCTGATCGCCCTCGCCCTTTCGTGGGAAGGGGCCGATGCGCACGCGACCGTGATGGAGCAGATCGGCTCGGTCGGGCCATTAATCGCGATCACCCGGGACGGCGGTCAGGGCCGGGTCAGTCTCAGCCGGGCAGGCTCGGCCCGGATCGATTACGCGCTCGATTCCAGCGGTCGGGCCACCCTTCGCCACGCGCTTGTCCGGATGGCCCGGATTGCCCGGGCCGCGGGTGCCCGCGAGATCGTGGCCCACGGCTCACCGCCCATCCGGCATGGGCGGCAGGCGTTTGGTCCGGGTGGCGAGGAGCGGGCGTTCGAAGCCTTCGAAGGGCGCCTGGCGTCGTTCGACTTCCGGCCAAACCGCGGTGCGGTCTTCTCGGCTCACCAGATGGGCTCCGTCCGAATGGGCGCCAACGCGCGAACGCATCCGTGTGATCCGGCCGGCCGGGTCCGCTCGGGGACCTCGGACCAGCTCATCGGCGGCCTGTATGTCGCCGATGCGTCGCTCTTCCCGACGGCACTCGGCGCGAACCCGATGTTGACCGTGATGGCCCTGGCGCGGAGGGTTGCCCGCACGGTCGCCGGCGAGGCCTGACCCGGCGACGGCCGGGAGTCAGGCTGAGCCGGCCCGGGCGAGTTCGGCCAGTTCGTCGGCTTCCGCAGCCTGCTCCGCGGCGTCCTCTGCTCCGGCCGGCCCCGTGCTGCGAGCAGGCCGGCCCCGGGCGGTCACGATCAGGGCAACGCCGGCCACGATCACCAGGCCGGCGATGGCCGTCCGGGGCTCGATCGTCTCACCCAGGAGCAGTCCGGCGAGGACAAAGGCCACGATCGGATTGATGTAGGCGTAGGTCGCCACCTTGGGCAGGGGAGCCACCCGCAACAGCCAGACGTAGGTCGTGAAGCCGACCAGGCTCCCGACGGACGTCAGGTAGGCCAGGCCGAGCATCGATCGACCGGTGACTGCCGCAATGTCGAAGCCCTGCAGCTCCCCGGTCAGCACGGCGGCGATCAGCAGGAACGAGGCCCCGCAGACCATCTGGAGACCGGTGGCGGTGAGTGGGCGCCTGGGCAGGACGGCCCGGTGGCTGGAGAACAGCGAGCCCGACGCCCAGCAGATCGGCGAGCAGAAGAGGACGAACAGGCCGAACGGATCGAACGCCAGGCTGCCGCCCATGGAACCGAGGGGACCAACCAGGATCGCGATCCCGGCCAGCCCGACCACGATCCCGACAACGACCGTTCGGGCGAGCCGCTCGCCGAAGAACACCCTTCCCAGGATCGCGACCCAGACCGGCAGGAGCGCGATCTGGAACGCGGCGATCCCTGCCGGGACGGTCTTCTCGCCGAGCGCAACGAGGCCCATTCCGCCGAGCAACAGCGCGCCGCCGACGATCGCCGAGTCGCGCACCTCGCGCCGCGTGGGGCGGCCCGGCCGCTCTCCTGGGGGAACGCCCGGATCGCGTCGAATCCGGCGGATCGCGAGTGACTCCCAGGCGAGCAGGACGATTCCGGCGAGCATGAACCGGACCCCGGCCATCAGGAACGGCGGGATCGACTCGTCGGCGACCCGGATGCCAATGTAGGTCGAGCCCCACACCAAGTAGAGGACGAGCAGGCCGGCCCAGATCGCCAGCGGACCCGCGCTGCTGCGAACGCGCCGATCGACGGCTGGGGCTGCATTTGGCTCAGTCGGCTGGTCCAAGCTGGCAGCATACCTCAGGCCACGACGGCGGGGCGGCACTCCCGGCAGGGCCGATAGCCGGCCGCCGCTCCATCGGCTGCCGACCGGAAGGCGACCCGATGGCGGTCGGTGATCCGCTTCGCGTTGTGGCAGGTCGGCAGGCAGTAGATCCGGGTCGTATCCGAGCCGATGTACCGGGTTCCGGATCGGGCGAGTGCCTCCATGCCGACCGGATCGAGGCCCTCCGACGCGAGCAGCGTCCGCTTGTTGGCCGGCCCGCCGAGCGAGTACTGGCCGAGCATCCCGTCCGTCCGGACCACCCGGTGACAGGGCAGGATCAGGGGCACGGGGTTGTGGCCGAGTGCGGTGCCGACGGCCCGAACGGCCTTTGGCCGGCCGATCTCGGAGGCAATCCAGCCATACGGCCGGACCTCTCCGCGGGGGATCTCGAGCGCCTTCAGCCAGACGTCCTTCTCGAAGTCCGAGTGGCCTCGCAAATCGAGCGGCAGGTTGACCCGGCGATCACCGGCCAGCCGGCGGCGGATCGCCGCGCTCAGGCTGGGCGGCAGGCCTTGCATGCGATGGGCGGGCCGGCCCCGGCTGGCGAGCAGGCTTGCCTCGAAGGCTGGACCGTCCTGGGCCGACTCGACCGCGCTGACGCCCAGGCCGTTGAAGGCGACCCAGATCGGGCCGATGGGGGTGTCGATCGGGGCGTAGGCATCGGCCAGGCCGACCGCGACCAGGGTTCGGTCGGTCAGGCCAGCCGGGGCTGCCACGACGAGGGCGTCGAGGGCGGTCTCGATCAGGCTGTCGGCAGGCACCGGCGTTGGGTCGGTTGTCGGAGCGGTTGAGCGGGTCATCGGGCCACCTCCACGGGCTGGCGTTGGGTGCTTCGGTCGGAGTGAGGTTGGGTTGCCGTCTCGGCCGCCAGGGCGGCCCGCAGCAGGGCGAGTCCCCGATGGACCTGGGCCTTGACGGTGCCGGCGGGCCGCGCCAGGGCCTCGCCGATCTCGTGGTACGAGAGCCCGTCGACGTGACGGAGGACGAGCGGGGCACGATAGCGTTCGGGCAGCGTGAGCAGGCGCGCCGCCCACTCCTCGGTCGTTTCCTGGTGCTCGTGACGGCCGTGGGGTGTTTCCTGCAGGGCGATCCGGGGGTGGGCCAGCTCGTCGATCAGGCTGACCGACGCCGGGCGGGCCGCCCGGGCGCGAGCCCGGTTGCGGGCCAGGTTGACCACGATGCTGGCCAGCCAGGGCCGGACCGCGAGTTCCCGGATTCGCTGGGGTTCCCATTCGCATAGGGCCCGGTACGCCCGGACCAGCGCGTCCTGGGCCAGGTCCTCGGCATCAGCCGGCTGGCCGGTGAGGCGGAGGGCGATGCTGTATACGCGACCCGCCTCGGCTTCGACGAACGCCGGAAAGGCTCGGTCCAGGTCGGCCGCCAGGGCCGGCCGCGGATCCGGGCCGTCATGCCGTGCGGATTCGGTCGGGCTGTCCATCGCTGGTTCATAACACGCCGGCTGGGCCGCCGGTTGCATCTGGCTCCCGGCGAAGGGGCTCGGGCTCGCGCCACCCCCCTGAGCGTCAGGCCGGGACGGCCGCCAGGTCGAGCCGGGTCACGTTGCCGGATCCGTCAATCGCGTCGATTTCGCCGGTCGGCTGGACCAGGAAGATCCAGATGTCCCAGGTCGTGTGGCTGACGATCAGGGCACCGAGTGGGACGCCGGCCGCGTAGAGGGCGCACCAATGCGCTCCGGCGATGCCAGCCGCGCCCATCAGGGTGAAGTTGCCGGTCACGACGTGGACGCCCCCGTAGGCGACCGCGGCAAGTGCCGCACCCGGCCAGCGGCCGTAGCGGCGCATCAGGGCCGACTGGACCAGGCCGCGCCAGAAGATCTCCTCGGCCGGCCCAACCAGCAGGGCGAGCCGGGCCGCGATCTCGGGCTTGGGTCGGAGCGTGCGCAGGGTGTAGATGTCGCGGATCTGGGCATCGCCAGCGGGCACGAACCTCCGCGCAAATCGATCGCCGAACTGGAATGTCAGGTACAGCACGCCGGCCGAAGCCAGGCCTACCGGAACGTGCCACCAGCGTGGTTGCAGACGGCGCGAGCGATTCGACGTGAGCAGCGCCCAACTGCCGAGGCCGGCCCCGGTGTAGGTCATCCGGCTCCAGAAGCGGCTGCGCGGCCCGTTGAACGTGGCACTGAATGCGGCAATCGCCCCGGCCAGGCCGACGACGAGCGGCAGCGTTCCCGGCCCAACAGACCCAGGGCGGGCAGGGACCTGGGACGGCCGATCAGCCATGGAGCGGGATCGCCGAGAGCAGGATCCCGATCACGAGCAGCGCACCGAAGGTCAGGTGGAGTCGCGCCGTCTGGACGTCGATCATCGCGATCGCCCGCTGCTGACCGGTCGCGCCGAGCTCGGCCGAGCGGATCACCTGGGCAAGGAACGGCAGCGACACGATCGCCAGGAGCGTCTGCGGAGGCAGCCAGCCGACTGCCACTGTCAGCCCAAGGGCGATGTAGGCGCCGAGGACGAGCCCGACGTAGAAGTAATGGGCCCGCTCGCGGCCGATCCGGGCCGACAGGGTCGAGATCCCGGCTCGGGTGTCCTCGTTGATGTCGCGCCACTCATTCCCGTCGAGGATGGCGGTGACCAGCAGGCCGACCGGGACCGAGGCGACCAGCGCCGTGGCGCTCCACGTGCCGGTGACCGCGAAGAACGTGCCTACGACCATCAGCGGCCCCATCAGCACGAACACGACCGGGACGCCCAGGGCGCGGTACTTGTACTCGAACGGCGGGGCCGTGTAGAAGTAGCCGCCGAGCAGGCCGGCCAATCCCAGGCCGACGATTGCCGGGCCGCGCAGCGCGACCAGGTAGATGCCGATGGCCACGGCCAGGGCGAATGCGAGGTAGGCGACGGCGAACGCCTGGCGCTCGGTCAGCCGGCCCTTGACCAGGGCGTGGCTGGCTCGCGGCGAGGTGATCGTGTCGACGCCCTTTCGGACGTCGTAGATCTCGTTGACGATGTTCGTGCCCGAGTGGAGGAGCATCCCGCCGAGGAGTGCCCCGACAAACGGCAGCCAGGCAAAGTCGTGGTCCACGGCTGCCAGCGCCCCGCCGGTCAGGACCGGGATGACCGAGGCCGTGTAGGCAAACGGGCGCAGGATCTCCCAAACGGCCCCCAGGCGACGCACCGTGCGATCCCCAAGTCCGAGTCGGCGGTCATCGGCGAGGCCGCTCGGGACCCCATCAACCGCCACCGCAGCGGCGGCCGAAGCCGGACTCGTGGTCGTGGCCGCACCGACCGGCACGCCCATGCCTGCTCGAGCGGCCCGGCTCAGCCCGGGCTCGGGCAGGCCGGCGTAGATTGCGGCGGCCGCGAGCAGCTCTGCCACCTGGTGGTCCTCCTGGAGGACCGGTTGGAGGAGCGGCAGGCCAAGGCCGGCTTCGACGTGGAAGGCCATCGCCTTGGCGGCCACGTCCTCGCGCGTCCCGCACAGCATGTAGGCATCGAGCAGGTCGTCCGGGATCAGGGCCCCGGCGCCGTGGTAGTCCTCGGTTCGCCAGGCTGCCGAGATCCGATCGCGCAATTCTGGCTCGAAGCCGGCTCGCTTGAGCGAAATATCGCCAAGGATCGACATCATGTAGATCACGAATGGTTCGCGCTTGGCCCGGTTGAGGGCTTCGCGCCGGGTCGAGTCAACGAGCGACAGCAGGTAGCCCTCCGTCTCGACCTCGCCGGGGTCCCGGCCTGCCTCCACGGCCGCGCCCCGCAAGCGCTCGAGGATCCCCTTCAGCGAGGCGATCGACTCGGCCGGCCGGGCGAGGTAGCCATCGGCCTTCTGGCCTGCCAGGGTCACGAACTCGCGCCGGTAGGCGGCGACATGGACCGGGATGCGGTGGGTTGGCGGGAACATCGGCTGGATCGGCGGGAGGCCCGGCGTGGCCGACGGCAGGCGCTCGCCGCGCCACAACTGGCGAAGCTGGTCAATCGCGTTCGAGACGCCTTCGAGCGCGCCGGCCGGGTCGTACGGGATGCCCATCTGCTTGAGGCGCAGGGGCAAACCCGTGCCCAGGGCCATCACGATCCGGCCGGGCAGGATCTCGTCGAGCGCCGAGCCGGTCATCGCCAGCACGATCGGGTGGCGTGTGTTTGGGTTGACCGCGCCCAGGGCCACCCGGAAGCCGGTCTCGCCGGTCTCGCCGTCGAGCTCGAGGGCCCGGGCAATCGAGGTCACGAACGTGATCGCATCGCGCTCGTAGTAGGAATCATGGATCCAGATCGAGTCGAGGCCGGCATTGCGGGCGTCCAGGGCCCAGCCCACGATGTCACCGACATCATCACGGGCGGCGAGCCCCAGGCCGATCGGGCGAGCGAGACTGGACATCGTTGGCTTCCTTGACGTTGGCTGCGGTCGATCCCCATCCTAGCCGGTTCGGCCGTCATAGGCTACTTCGTATTAGCCAGTAATTTGGATCGCCTTCGGTTGGGGCGCATGCGACAATCCGCTCATGTCGATCGACGATCGCTACGACGATCTGGCCTCGAGCCTGTCCGGCTTCTACCGGGTCTGGGCGGTCTACCTCGGCCTCGAGCTGGGCCTCCTTCGTCGGCTTCGCGCCGCGGCTCCATCGGGTCTCACGCCGGCCGGCCTGGCAACCCAGGCAGGCTGTGCGCCCGCCGTCGTCGAGACCTGGGTCCGCCTGGCCCATGCGGCGGATCTGCTCGAATTCGACGGCGAACGGGCGACGATCGACGAGGACGTCGCGGCGATCCTGCTCGACGACCACAATCCCGACTACCTCGGTGGCCAGTTCGTGTCGACCGTGGTCAGCAGCCTCGATCACGACCGCCTGGTCGACTTCACCCGATCTGGACGGCCGATCGAGATCCGGCCGGCGCGCTACCACCGGGCCATCGAGACGCTCACCGCCCAGGACATCGCCGTCTTCTTCCAGGAGGGCCTCGCCACACTGCCCGACCTGGCCGCGGACCTGGCTGCTGGCGGACGCGTCCTGGATGTCCACTGCGGCGGCGGTCGCTGGCTGATTGCCGTTGCCACCCGCTTCCCCGAGGCGAGCCTGGTCGGGGTCGAGATCGAGCCGGATTCGCGGGGGCGGGCCGTCCGTCACGTGCAGGAGGCCGGCCTGGCCGGGCGGATTTCGATCGAGGGCCGCTCGGCCGAGGATCTGCCCTGGCCGGCCGGGTTCGATCTCGTCTACTTCCAGGATGCCCTCCACGACGAGCTCGAGCCGGTTGCCGCCCTGCGTTCCGCCTGGGCCTGCGTGCGAGCCGGTGGCCGGCTGGTAGTCCTCGATTGGTGCCTGCCCGAGTCGATCGAGGATTCGCGCTCGATCCACGGGGCGATGATGTGGGGGATCCAGCTCGACCAGCAATTCCAGGGCACGCGACTGTGGGATCACGCCGGTTTCCTCGACGTCTTCGAGCAGGCCGGGATCGAGGACCCACAGACGATCGACCTGCCGTCCGGGGCGACCCTGTTCGTGGCCCAGCGCAGCTGAGCCCCTCGGCCCGCCTGCGGATCCACTGGGCGGGCCCCGAACTGCGAGCCTTGCTCGACCTTCTCGGGATCGCTCCTGCCGATGGCGTGGTCGAGCTCGCCTCGGCGCGGCTCGAGGTGCAACCCGGGGGCAGCCCTGGCATGCACATCGAGGAGTTGACCGCCGGCCCGTCCCCGGCGGACATCAGCGCGGCCCTCGACGTGCTCGCCATCGGCTGGGCGACGGTGGACCTCGACCGCAGCGCCGCGGCCTTCGCGGCCGGCCACGGCCTGTGCTTCAGCCCCGGGTCGGATGAGCGGCTCCTCGGCGCGACGGTTCGTCGGTCGGCTGGACGAACGCCCGACCTGCTCCTGCTCGAGCCGAACACGGAGGGTCGTCTGGCCCGCCTGCTGGCTCGCCACGGCGAGGGCCCCGCTGCGATCTACGTCCAGGTCTCGGACCCCGATCGTCTCGTGGGACTGAAGCTGCGCGAGGGCGATGGGCCGCTGGGTCCGGCCCGGCTCATCCTGGGCGGCCAGCCGGCCGGTCCCTTTCTGATCCTGGTCGGCAATGCGCCGGCAGGCGGTGAGCGGGTACCATCGAGCCCATGACCGAGACCGCGATCGCCCTGCGCCCGGCGACGATTGGCGATGCCGAACGGATCGCGACGCTCTTCACGGAGGAGGGCTACCCGGCCGGTGCCTCGGCGATCGAAACGCGCCTGGCCGGCTTCAGCGGGCCGGATTCGAGCGTGATCGTGGCGGATAACGGCGGCGAGATCCTGGGCTTCATCGCCCTCCACGTCCTGCCCCGCTTCGAGCATGACGACGTGCTGGTCCGGATTGTGGCCCTCGTCGTGGATTCGGCTGTTCGCGACCGGGGAGTCGGCCGGGTCCTGATGGCTGAAGCGGAACGAATCGGCCGGGAGCGGTCGGCCGCCTTCGTCGAGGTGACGTCAGGGCACCATCGGCCGGCGGCTCGCCACCTGTATGAGTCGCTCGGCTACGACGCCAACCTGACGGCCTACCTGAGGAAGCGGCTCTAGGCCCTCGGCGGAGGCTCGGAGGCAGCTCCGGCCCCGACGGTCCAGCGGACGCCATGACGACGCCCGACCCCGGCGAGTTTCCCCACCTCCGCCTGCGAAGTGCGTCGCCAACCCTGCTTGGCCTGCCCTGGGAGACGCCCCTCGAGGCATGGACGACGGGCCGGGCCGACCTGCGCGAGCTGCCGATTGGTCCCTCGCGCCACCTCGTCCGTTTCGTCCAGGACGAGGATCGCCTGATCGCCCTGAAAGAGGAACCGATCGAGATCGCCCGGCACGAGTACGAGGTCCTGCGCCGGCTCGAGACCCTCCAGCTGCCGGCGGTCCTGCCCCTCGGCCTGGCCGAATTGCCGGGACGCGAGAGCGCCATCCTGGTGACCGAGTTCCTGGCCCATTCACTCCAGTACCGGCGCCTCCTGATGCGCCTGCCACAAGGTCCCTCGGGTGGCCGCGACCGCCTCCTCGACGCGATGGCTTCGCTCCTGGTCGACCTCCACCGGGGCGGCATCTACTGGGGCGACTGCTCGCTCGCGAACACCCTCTTCCGGCGGGATGGTGACCGGATCCAGGCCTACCTGGTCGATGCCGAGACGAGCGAGTCGCACGACGGGCTGTCGAGTGGGCAGCGCGAGTACGACCTCGAGGTCCTCGTCGAGAACGTGGCGTTCGGGCTGGCCGACCTGGCGGCCTTCGCCCGCCACGACACGCCGACGGGCGAGGACTATGACGAATCGATTCGGGCGGCCGAGAGCGTCCAGACCCGGTACGCCCAGTTGTGGGACGAGCTCCACGCCGAGGAGGAGCTGGCTCCGGGCGACCGCTACGCCGTGGCCGCCCGGATCCGCCGCCTGAACGACCTTGGCTTCGCGATCGATGAGATCGAGCTCGAGCCGGGCGCCCAGGGCGGGCGGCTGCACTTCCGGGTCGCGGTTGCCACCCGGCGTTTCCATGCCCACGAACTCGAGCAGCGGACCGGCCTGCTGGTCCTCGAGGGCCAGGCCCGAATCCTGATGAACGACCTGCGCCAGTACCGCAGCTGGCTCGAGTGGTACGAGGTCCGTTCAATCGCTCGACCCGAAGCCGCCCGGCGCTGGCTGGCGGACGTCTTTCGCCCGACGACGGCACGACTCGCGGCGGTCGTCGGCCCGGCCCGCGACATCGTGCAGGCCTACTGCGATGTCCTCGAACACAAGTGGTTGCTGTCCGAGCAGGCTGGCCGCGATGTGGGCCTGGAGACGGCGATCCAGTCCTACCTCGAGATTGGCGCGCCGGCTCCCGAGATCGGCCCGGACCCGGCAGCCGAGCGTGGCCTGGACCCACCGAGTGACTTCGGCTGATCGCCGGCCAGTCCTGCCGGCCCGTTGTGCGAACATGCCGACATGACGATGCTGGACTCGAATCGGCTCAGCGCGGCGCACCCGGCTCCGGGCGGCGTGGCCGTCCGAGTCAGTGCGGTCCACAAGAGCTATGGCTCGGTCCAGGCCGTGGCCGGCGTCTCGTTCGAGGTCGGCCGGGGCGAGGTCTTCGGACTGCTCGGCCCGAACGGCGCGGGCAAGACCACGACGGTCGAGATGCTCGAGGGTCTCCGGTCGCCCGACTCGGGTGTGCTCGAAGTGCTCGGGATCGATGTCGCCCGCAACCCGGATGCGCTCAAGCAGCGTGTTGGAGTGACTCTCCAGACGGCCGAGCTCTACCCCAAGCTGACGGTCGTCGAGGTCCTCAACCTGTTCCGCAGCTTCTACCGGCGCTCATTGCCCACCGAGCAGTTGATCGAGTTCCTGGACCTGGGCGAGCGGCGCAACGCCCAGACCCGGCAGCTCTCGGGCGGCCAGCGCCAGCGCCTGGCGGTGGCCCTGGCCCTGGTCAACGATCCGGAAGTCATCTTCCTCGACGAGCCCACGACGGGCCTCGACCCGGCCGCCCGGCGCTCGCTGTGGGACCTGGTCCAGAAGCTCCAGGGACAGGGCAAGACAATCCTCCTGACGACCCACTACATGGAGGAGGCCGAGGTCCTGTGCGATCGCCTGGCGATCATGGATCACGGCCGGATCCTGGCTCTCGGCACGGTCAAGGAGCTGGTCGAGGACCGGTTCAAGGACCGCTCGGTTCGGTTCGACCGGATCGCGGCACTCGGCGAGGATCAGCTCAGAGGTCTCGCCGGTGTCGAATCGGTCAAGCATGACGATGGCGAGACCGTGCTCTACACCCAGGACGTGTCGGGCACGATCGGCGGACTGTTCGCAGCGACCGAGGCGCTCGGCGTGGAGCCGGGCAACCTGGGCATTCGCCGGCCGTCGCTCGAAGACCTCTTCCTCGACCTGACCGGTCGGGCGCTGCGCGACTAGGGGCGCCATGCAGGCACTCGTTCAGCTGAGCATCGCCAATATCCGGAGCTTCGTCCGTGATCGCGCCGCCCTTTTCTGGACGCTGTTGTTTCCGCTCATCTTCGTGGTCCTCTTCGGCCTGATCTTCCAGGGCAGCAATCCCTCGATCAAGCTGGCCTGGGTGGACCTCGATGGCTCGAGCGGCCCGACCGGTTCGGGCACCCTGCGGGCCGCCTTTGCTTCGGTCAAGGGAGTCGTCCTGACCGACGGCGACCTGGCCGCGTCGACCGAGCTGATGAAGACGGGCAAGGTCGACGCGATCCTGGAGGTCCCCAAGGGCTACGGCGTCGCCGTGGCGGCTGCCCTGACGCCGGGGGCCCCGCCGGCTGCCCCGACCCGGCTCACCGTCTTCACCGACCCGACCCAGGCTGCCACCGGGGGCATCGTCCAGCAGGTCGTTGGCGGCGTGCTCGGGGCGGTCAACCTGGGCGGCCGGGCGCCGATCGTGGAGGCCCAGCCGGCGACGATCCAGACCCAGAACCTGAGCATCATCAGCTATCTCGTCCCGAGCATCCTGGGGATGGCCCTGATGCAGCTCGGCGTCTTTGCCGCCATCCCCCTGGTCGCCGACCGGGAGAAGAAGATCCTCAAGCGGCTCAATGCCACGCCGCTCCATCGCTGGCAGCTGGTCGGCAGCAACATCGTCATTCGGCTGATCATCGGGATCATCCAGACGATCATCATCGTGGGCGTGGGCACGGTCCTGTTCGGGATGCAGATGATCGGCAGCCTGTTCGTGCTGGCCGGCCTGGTGGTGCTCGGTGCCCTGGCCTTCGTCTCGCTCGGCTACGTGATCGCGTCGTTCGCGCCGACCGAGGAAGCGGCCAACGGGATGACCAGCGCCGTCCAGTTCCCCCTGATGTTCCTGTCGGGCACGTTCTTCGTGATCGACCAGATGCCCCAGCCGCTCCAGGTGGTCGCCCGCTTCCTTCCCCTGACCTACCTGTCCGACGCGCTCCGCCAGGTGATGGTCGGGGGCACGGCGTTCTCGCCCCTGTGGTTCTGCTTTGCCGTGCTGGTCGGCTGGACAGTCGTCTGCTTCGGGATCTCGGCTCGTTTCTTCAAGTGGCAGTGACCGGAGCCGTTATCAACGGCTGAGGACGGCTACCAGCGCTCCTCATGGACGAGTTCGCCGAGGGGCGCCCGCCCGCCAGTTCGGAGTGGCGCGGTCAGCTCGCCTGGATCGGCAGGGTAGCCGAACGAGAGCAGGTACTCGCAGTACTCCTCGGGCGGATAGCCGAGCAGGGCGCGGGCCAGTTCCTGCTCGTAGACCGTCGCCGGGGCGCTGCCGATCCCGAGTTCCCAGGCGACCAGCATCATGTTCGCGGCGACCTGGCCGAGATCGAACAGGATCGACAGCGGAGCGTCCAGCTCCCGCGGATCGGGCGTGACCAGGGCGATGCCCACGGCTGCCCCCGCCAGGTGGCCGGCGTACGGCCCGACTTTCGACCGCCGGACGAGATGGTCGCGCTCGTGACACACGATGAACGACCACCGTTGCAGGTTCTTGGAGCTCCCGCTGCGCCGGCCGGCCGCCAGGATTCGTTCGAGATGGGCCGGCTCGAGCGGCTGGTCGACGAAGCGCCGGATGGCCCGTTTCGTCCGGACCGCATCCCAGGCGGAGCTCACTGGTCGCCCGGTCCGTGGACGTTCGACGCCCCGACGAGGAAGGCCGCGGCTGCCCCATCGGTTCGGCTGCCGACCAGGGCACCCTCGGGTTCGGGCAGGCGCACGACCTGAACGGCAGCCGCCGCATCAGCGGCGGCCTCCGGGCTGAGCGGACCGCCGAGCGAGCGAGCCAGGAAGCCGGCGATCTCGCGCCGGTATGCCTCGCTCTCGTACAGCCAGGTGTGACCGCCGTCGGGCACGAGGAACAGCTCGACGTTCGTGGCGTCACCGGCCCGACCGGCGACCGCAGCGTCGCGCAGGCGCTGGGCGTGGCGCGGAGGGATCACGCGGTCGAACTCACCGTGGACGAGGAGAATCGGCCCGCGGTAGCGAGCGATGGCCGCGCCCGAACTGATGTCACGGACTCGATGGCCCCGGGGCCGGACGAAGGCTCGAATCGTGAGCCAGCTGAGTGGCCCGGCGATCGGGGCAGGGAAGGGCAGATGGGCGAGCCGGAACGTCTCGCTCACGAGACGGCGTGGGTCGGATGGCGCCGATGAGCTGACCAACGCCGCCACCCGCGGATCTGCGGCGGCCGCGAGGATCGCCCCGATTGCGCCCATCGAGTGGCCGAAGACCGCCCCCCGGTCTACCTCGGGTCGGGCGACCAGGGTGGCGAAGCCGGCCGCCGCATCCGCCCCGAATTCGCCGCCGCTGACCGGCAGGGTCTCGGCGGCGTTCGCCCCGTGACCGCGGACGTCGAACGCCAGGCAATGGAAGCCGGCGGCGTGGAGGAACTCGACGTTGCCGAGCATCCGGTCGCGGGCGGAATCCCAGCCGTGCACCATGGCAACCCCCGGCCCCCGGGCGCCGCCATTCGCCGGGATGAACCAGGCCGGCAGATCCCCACCGGGCGAGCTGACGATCGTCTCCTCGAAGGGCATCCCGAAATCCGCCGGGCTGAACACAGGCGGTCGCCGGTTGGGGAAACCGGCCCGCGCCCGGTAGACCTGGGCGAAGCGGTAGGCGAGGGCGATGGGCAGGGCAGCCAGGGTCGCCGCGACGCCGGCACGCCAGTACTTGGGCACCCACCAATGGGACGACGGCCCGCCCGTCCTGTCAAGCGCGCCCCGTCGGAGGCCGGGGAGTGGTGCCGGGGAGTGGTGCCGGGGAGTCGTGCCGGGGAGTCGTGCCGGGGAGTGGCTTCGCCTTGGCCTGGGCTGGCTGGGCTGGCTGGGCCCCGGGGTTGGAGCGATTCTTGGCGTTTACCAGCCCGGGTGGTGTTAGTCGGGATCGAGAGCGGCTTTCGGTCAAATCCGCCTCCCGATCCGACCTGGCCACGCACGAACCGAGCCTCCACGAGGGCGGAGTCGCTCGAAACGAGGCCCGGTTCCGGCCAAATACCACCTGGGCTGGTAAACGCCAATTCTTGGATGAACCGGGCTGCCGAGGCCTGGGCCGATCCGCCCAACCCCGGCGACCACGGCCCAGCCCGAGGCAGACCGCCGGCGGCCACCAGCCGGGCAGCGGGCCAGCAGCCGGGGCCACGAGCCGGGCCGGCGGGTCACGAGCCGGGCCGGCGGCCCGCTCCCTGCCGCCCGCGACCGCCACCCGGGCCGCCCGCGATCGCGCGACCGCTAGACTCGGGGAGTGACGAAACGCGATCCACACGCCGTCCTGGGACTCGACCCGGGTGCCTCGCCGGCGGCCGTCAAGTCGGCCTGGCGCCGCCTTGCCCGGGCCAACCATCCAGATCTGAACGCCGGCGACCCGATTGCCGCGCGGGCGGCCACATCACGGATGGTCGAGATCAATGCCGCCTACGAGCGGTTGCGGGACGGGGGCGCCGCCGATCGAGTACGGCGTGACGTCGAGAGCGAGCCGAACCCCGGCCGGGCCGGGGCCGCCTTCGATGCCTCCGGTACACGGCGGGGATCCGGCGGCCCGCCCCCGCCGCGTCCAACCCGCCCGGTGACGGCCCACCTCGACACGACCGAGATGCTCCACGCCCAATACCGGGCGCCGAGCTCGGCCAAACCGGTCGAGCGGGCAACCAGCCGGGACGGCTCGCCCGGGCGTCATCGGCCGCTCGATCAACCGGCCCGGCGCTCCCGCTCGGCGAACCTGGGTCCGCGCCGGGCGTCGGACCCGACCGGCCCGCTCCGGCGGGGTCGCGTGCGCAACTTCCATGCACCGACTCCACCCGAGCTCGATGCGGCCCTGGCAACCGAGATGCCCTTCGGCAAGTTCCACGGGCACACCCTGGCCCAGATCGCCGCGTTCGAGCCGAGCTACATCGACTGGGTGTCCGGGGCGATCACCCGCGATCCCGAGCTGAAGGCGGCGGCCCGCGTCGTGCGCGACGAGCTTGATCGGCGCGGAATCCTCCGCCGGACGCGCGAGAGCCACGTCCTTCGCCCCGCCGGCGACTGAACGCAACGATCGCCCCCAGGTGCCCGTGGAGGCGATCGTCTGATCGGAAGATGGTCGAAGGCGGCCCGGTGATCCCGGACCGCCCCCGGGGATGTGGCGGATAAGGCCTGCCGTCTGTCACGAGTCCCGGGCCCGCTGGCCGATGAATCATGGTTGCTCGGCTCGTGACCCAGAGTGAGCGAGTCTCTTTGACAGCCCTTGGGCAAGCCCCTGGACGATCCTCGACGTGAGACTCGTTCGGTTCCAGATCCGTGACCGACGCCCCGGGTGCCGCCCCGGATGCCTCGCTTGACGGCGTGCAACCACCGTACGCCCGGTCGAGTCGCAAGACCATGGCCAATCTGTCGGTCGGTGCGGACCCCATCGTCGGGCGCGCCGACGCACCGGCCCATGGACACAGGTACCGGTGCGCGCACCGCCTGACCTTGAGCTTCCTCGATCGCGATCGGGCGCCTTCCGGCGCCTCGACGTATCCTCGGACGATGGTCCTGATCCCCCGGGCAACCCTTGCGTTTGCCATCGTCGCGATCACCCTGCTCAGCGCGGGCTGCAGCAGTAACGCTCCCGCCCTCGCTTCGTTCGATCCCGCCTCGCCCTGCAACGGGGCCAACAGCCAGGTGATGGAAGGTGCCTATCCGAACCTCGAGGCGGTCCTGCCCGCCAGTCTCGCCGGCGTGGCCCGGACGAGTGTGGTATCGGGCCGGCTGTGCTCGGCGAACACGCTGGGCACCCTGTACGGGCACGGGATCCACGAAACGCACTTCGCCAGCGCTGTCTGGAATCGAGGCGGCGGGTCGGGGATCCAGATGACGATCATGGAAGGGACCGGCCTGACGGTGGCGAACGCGCTGGAGTCGTACCAGAGTGGCGCCGCCAACGCGCCCAAGGTCCACAGCCTCAAGACCGCTGCCGTCACGATCAACGGTCAGGCCGGCATGCGCCTTGAGATCGAGAACGACGACTATCAGCAGATCGTGGTCGTCTGGCCGACTGACAGGCCCGAACGCGTTCACGTCCTGATCACATCGAACGTTCACGAACCGGACATCCAGGTCGCCCTGTCGGCGTTCCGCTGAACTGGCGGCGTTGAGCGGGCGGGCCGAGTGGGCAGGCTGAGCAGCAGGCCCGTGCTAGAGTCCCCGGCATGACCTGGGCAGCGCGCCACCGTGCCTGGAAACAGCGTCGAGTCCAACCCGCCATCGAGCGGGCGCCCGAGCGTCGAACCGGCTTCAGCACGATCAGCGACGTCGAGATCGAGCGGCTCTACGGGCCGTGGAACTGGACCGCCGGACCTGATGGCGAGCCGGCCGGCGAGCCGGTTGGCCCGGGCGGCCCAACGGCCGTGGATCACCTCGGCGAGCCGCTCCGGGCTGGCCGCTGGGACGACTTCGACCCGCTCCGTGATGTGGGCCTGCCGGGCGAGCCGCCGTTCACCCGCGGGATCCACCCAACCGCGTACCGCAGCCGGCTGTGGACCATGCGCATGTTCGCCGGCTTCGGCGCGGCCGAGGACACCAACGCCCGCTTCCGGCAGTTGCTCGGCGCCGGCCAGACGGGCCTCTCGATCGCCTTCGACATGCCCACCCTGTACGGCTACGACACCGACGACGCCGAGGCCGAGGGCGAGTTCGGGACCTGCGGGGTCGCGGTCAGCAGCCTGGCCGACATGGAGGTCCTGCTGGCCGACATCCCGCTGGACCGGGTCAGCACCTCGATGACGATCAACTCGCCGGCGGCCCCGATCTGGGCGATGTACATCGCTGCCGCGGAACGACGGGGTGTGCCCCGGGCGGTCCTCGAGGGAACCCTTCAGAACGACATCCTCAAGGAGTTCGTGGCCCAGAAGGAGTTCCTCTTCCCGCCCAGCCACTCGATCCGGCTGGTCACCGACACGATCGAGTTCGGCACCCGCGAGCTGCCCCGCTGGAACACGATCTCGATCAGCGGCTATCACATTCGCGAGGCCGGTTCGACCGCCGTCCAGGAACTTGCCTTCACCATCGCCGACGGGATGGCCTACGTCGAGGAGTGCCTCCGACGAGGTCTGCGGGTCGACGAGTTCGCGCCGCGCCTGAGCTTCTTCTTCAACAGCCACAGCGATTTCTTCGAGGAGATCGCCAAGTTCAGGGCGGCCCGCCGGATCTGGTACCGGCTGATGACCGAGCGCTACCGGGCCGAGAGCGAGCGCTCGACCTGGATGCGCTTTCACGCCCAGACGGCGGGGGTCAGCCTGACCGCCCAGCAGCCGCTCAACAACCTGACCCGGGTCGCCGTCCAGGCCCTGGCCGCCGTGCTCGGGGGGACTCAGTCGCTCCACACCGATGCCTACGACGAGGCCTGGGCTGTGCCCTCGGCCGAGGCCGCCTTGCTGGCGCTCCGCCAGCAGCAGGTGATCGCCGAGGAAACCGGGGTGGCCGGCACGGTCGATCCGCTCGGCGGGAGCTGGTTCGTCGAGTCGCTCACGAACAAGACCGAGCGGGCCGTCTGGCGCTACCTCGACGAGATCGACCGTCGGGGCGGGATGGTCAAGGCAATTGCCGAGGGTTATCCCCAGCGCGAGATCGCCGATGCCGCCTACCGCTTCCAGCGCGAGCTCGACTCGGGCGAGCGAACGATCGTGGGCGTCAACAGCCAGGTTGACCCCTCGGAGCGGCTGGCGATTCCGTTGCTGGAGGTGTCGGAAGCGTCGATCCGGCGCCAGCTCGACCGGCTCGAACGGACCCGTCGGGAGCGAGATGCGTCGGCGGTCGCGGCGGCCCTGGCCGGCCTGCGCGAGGCGGCCAGCCGGCCTGGGACATCCGAGACGAACCTGATGCCTCATTTCCTGCGCTGTGCCGAGGCCTACGCCACGCTCGGCGAGCAGTGCGCCGTCCTGCGCCAGGTCTTCGGCGAGTACCGCGAGCCCGTCGCCGTCTGATCACCCGGCGATCGGGCTCGGGCGAGTACCATCCCGGCATGTATACCGACGCCCTGGAGTTCCTGGAAGACGAGCGGGCCGCCTGGCGTCCCTACGAGGCCCTCCTCGAGCTATCCGATACTGACCTCTCCGGGCCCCTCGAAGGCGCCCATGGCTGGTCCGGGCGGGACCTGATGGCCCACCTCACCTACTGGCAGGAGGTGGGCATGACCGTGGCCCAGGAGCTGGCCCTGCGCGAGACGAGCCCGACCAAGGTCCAGTCGGATGCGGATTGGGATGCTCGCGGCGACGAGATCAACGAGGAGATCCGGGTCGCCGCGCTGGCCCTGCCCATGGACGAGGTCCGCTCGCGCTTCCGGCTGATCCCCGGTGAGCTGCGGGGTTATCTCACGGTCGTGCCCGAGACGCGTTGGCTCAAGAACACCGAGTACGAGAACTTCTTCCTGAACGAGACGACCGACCACGACGAGTCGCACCTCGCCGACCTGGCCGCCGGTCTCGCCGCCGCGGGCACCACGCCGGCCTGACTCCGGGTCGCGGGAGCGGCTCGGGCGCCGGGTACCGGG
>JBBRIM010000009.1:0-25065 GCA_038221095.1 Candidatus Limnocylindrales bacterium | reverse complement strand
AGCGATGGGCGGGTCACGAGGCGCAGGCGGGGCGATCGCCCGCACACGCAGACCGGTACGCTCGGCGGGCAGACGCAGCCGCGACGCTCCGCCTGGAAGAACCGCTTGACGATCCGGTCCTCGAGCGAGTGGTAGCTCAGGACGACCAGCCGGCCGCCCGGGCGGAGCAGGTCCACGGCGGCCCCGAGCGCCTCGTCGAGCGCGTCGAGCTCGGCGTTGACGGCGATCCGGAGGGCCTGGAAGACCCGCGTCGCGGGATGGATTCGGCGCCGGCCGGGAATTCCGCCGGGGGCCACCCGGACGATCAACCCGGCCAGCTCCTCGGAGGTCGTGATCGGGGTCGTCTGACGGGCCGCGACGATCGCCCGGGCGATCCGGGGCGCCTGGGGCTCCTCGCCGTAGCGCCGGAAGAGGGCCGTGAGTTCGACCACGTCGAGGGTGGCCAGGAGCTCCGCGGCGGGGACCCCCCGGCTGGTGTCGAAGCGCATGTCGAGGGGCCCACCGGTCCGGATCCCAAAGCCGCGCTCACGATCGGCCAGTTGGAAGCTGGACAGGCCGAGGTCGAACAGGAGGCCGTCCACAGAGCCAAAGCCGGCGCCGGGAGCGACGGTGGCGAGTTCCCGGAAGTTGGCCTGACGCAGGACGAGGCGATCGCCGAAACGCGCCCCGAGGCTGGTCCGAACTCGCTCGATCGCGGCGCTGTCGGCGTCCAGCCCGAGCAACCGGCCGGCGGGCGCCGACGCGTCGAGGATTCGCTGGGCGTGCCCGCCGCCGCCGAGGGTCGCGTCGACCTGGAGGCTGCCGGGCGCCGGGGCGAGCATCGTCATGACCTCTTCCAGCAGGACCGGCAGATGCCCATCCTCCATGTCTCCTCCCGCTCGATCGAGGGATCCAGGCGGACCCTGGACGCTTGACTTGGTGCCCGCCGCGGGGCTCAGATCCCCAGCCCGCTGAGGTGTTCGGCCATGGCATTCGGTGCATCCATTGCCCGCCGGTAGTCATCCCAGCGGTCCGGTGCCCAGATTTCGGCGTGGTCACGTGCGCCAACGACCACCGCTTCGCCGACCAGTCCGGCGGCCTCGCGCAAGGTGGCCGGCAGGACAATCCGGCCCTGGCGATCCGGCTCTACCTCGTAAGCGCTGGCAAACAGGGCTCGGCTGAAGGTCCGGGCGTTGGCGTCGCCGATGGGCAGGCCGCCAACCTTGCCGGCCAGGTCCTCCCAGGCCGACCTGGGGAAGATCGCCAGGCATGCGTCGAGCCAGCGGGCAACAAATGCGCCGCCGTCGAGCTGGACGCGGAACTTCGCGGGGACCGCGACTCGTCCCTTGTCGTCCACCGAGTGCCGGTACTCGCCGGTGAACACCGTTTGGGCTTCCCTGTCGTCTGTCGTGCGGAGGTGGAGCGTGGTCCAGCGGCCGTTGTTGTGGGACTGCTCCCCACTTGACACCACTTTGTGCCACTTCGGCGTACTATAGCGCCCAACGGGCATCCGTCAATGGATGAACGGGATCGATCGGCGATCGACGACGCCGGGCCTGCGCGTTGGGCGGAGGCAGTACTTTTCGGCCGTTGAAGGCCGGCCCGCGAGGGTGCTACGGTCAACTCCAGGCGGGCCGAACGGCCGGCCGGGGCGCACGCGTGACGAGGGACGGCAAACTCAGATGGCCATCCAGCTGCCCATGGCGCCGCTCCAGCTCGCGACTGAGCCGTCGCACCTGGCCGACGCCCGGATCCGACGCTGCACCTACCGCCGGCTGATTGCCGTAACGGCCGACGCGGAACGGATCTACGAGGTGGAGTGCCTGTTCCCCGAACGCAAGGTGCCCATCCCCTTGGGCGACCTGGAATCAGCCACGCCAGTCTGCAACGCCTGCACGGCGCCCCACATCTTCCGGCCGGACGAGGACTGATTCAGGCGGGAGGGGGCAGAGCGCCAGCGAGGCGCCCTGTAAGCCGAGTTCTGTCCCGCGATCGCTCGCGGGGACGGTCATCCATCTCGACCGCCGGTTGCCCGACGGTTCATGCGGCCGACCCGAGGGCTGGGCAGCGCACCTCTCCCCCGCCACCGGTCACCCGGCTGCGGGTTGCGCCCTCCTATTTGGCCTTGCTCCGGGTAGAGTTTGCCCCGTTTCACCCCGACGGCCGAAGCCGCCGGACTCGTCTCTGTGGCACTGGTCCTCGCCTCGCGGCGGGCGGGCGTTACCCGCTACCCTGCGCTGGGGAGCTCGGACTTTCCTCGAGACGGGCCCTCGCGGACCCGCCGCGCGACCATCCGGACGCCTCGCTGGCCGGGATATCGTACGCCGGAACATGCGATGCTTGATCGGATGAGTTCGAATGACCGGGCGATCCGGCGATCCGTGGTTGCCCTCCTGGCCGTTGCCCTCACCCTGCTCGTAGGCGCGTGTGCCATCAATTCCACGACCCCGGCGCCGCGCTCGACGATCATCTTCATCGTCCGCAATACGACCCACACCACCAGGAGCTTCAAGTTCACCGGGTCAGCAACGGTGGCCGACGTGACCGGTCGACTCGCCTGTGGGGAGACCACGATCGGCACGACGTGGGACCCCAGCTGGGCGTTTGGGGTGGGCGACCCCAAGGGAGGCGACACCAAGGTAATTGGATCGACGGATTCGCCTGAGCTCCGGGTCGCCAGCGGCACGGCCCAGGCCCTGACGGTGATCATCGTGATCGATTCGAGTGGCGCGCGGGCCATCGATCATCACCCCGGTGCGCCGGCCGCCGGGGACGCGGCCACCCTCGATCCGGCCATCTGTCCCACGCCGTCGCCGTCAGCCTAGGTCGGGCCTGCGCACGACCACCGGCGGTCCACCGGCCCGGACCCGATCGATCGCCTCGTTGGCCAGTGCATCAGCAGCCGAGTTCTGGGCGCGGGGCACATGCCTGGCCGACCAGCGCCGGAAGCGGGCCAGCGATCCGCCTACCTCGGCATGGAGTGGCGCGATCTTGGCGTCCTTGACCCGCCAGCGCCCGTTGACCTGCTCCACGATCAGTTTCGAGTCGAGCAGCAGGTCCACCTCGACCGCCCCAAGCTCCAGGGCGAGGGCCAGGGCGCGAACCACCCCGACGTACTCGGCCACGTTGTTCGTACGCACCCCGAGGTATTCGCTGATCGTGGCGATCGGTTGAGCCAGCGGATCGCCGGCACCGGGTCTCGAAGCGTCGATGAGGACGGCTCCCGACGAGGCCGGACCCGGATTGCCCTTGGCCGCGCCGTCGGTCCGGATGATCAGGCGCAGCTCGCCCGGATCGGCGGCGCCGGCGTCGTCAGCCTCACCGAAGCCGATCGAATCGAACAGGCCGCTCAAGCCTGGCGGCCGATGATCTCGGCCGAGACTTCGAGGATCGCCCGGGTGACCTCGATCCCGCGCGGGCAGGCATCGGTGCAATTGAAGATCGTTCGACAGCGCCACACGCCGTCCTGGTCGGCCAGGATCTCGAGTCGCTCGTCGGCGCCCTCGTCACGCGAGTCGAAGATGAACCGATGGGCCTGGACGATCGCCGCCGGGCCGACGTAATCGGGCTGCGCCCAGAAGGACGGACAGGACGAGGTGCAGGCGGCACACAGGATGCACTTGGTGGTGTCGTCGTACCGTGCCCGATCCTCCGGCGACTGGCGCCGCTCCCGGCTGGGCGGGGGGCCGTTGGTGATCAGGAATGGCTGGACGCTGCGGTACTTGGCAAAGAAGCCATCCATGTCCACGACGAGGTCCTTGATCACGGGCAATCCCGGCAGTGGCGCCACGCTGATCCGGCGCCGGCCGAGCTGCTCGACCCGGATCTTGCAGGCCAGTCTGTTGCGGCCGTTGATGAGCATCGCGTCTGAGCCGCACACGCCGTGGCCGCACGAGCGGCGGAAGGTGAGCGACCCGTCCACCCCGTACTTGACCCGGTGGAGCAGGTCCAGCACGCGGTCCATCGGCTCGGCTTCGACCGAGTACGAGACCCAATGCGGGGCAGAGTCCCGCTCCGGGTCGTAGCGGAGGACGCGCAGGTCAACCTGCATCGCTGCCACCAAACTAGTACGTCCTGGGCTTCGGTTCGAAGCGGGTGATCGTGACCGGCTTATAGGCGAGCCGCGGCCCACCCTCGGCCTGATAGGCCAGGGTGTGGGCCAGGAAGTTGACGTCGTCTCGCTCCGGGTAGTCCTCGCGGGCGTGGGCCCCTCGGCTCTCCCTGCGGGCGAGGGCCGAGACGACGGTCGTCTCGGCACAGTCGAGCAGGTAACCCACCTCGCGGGCTTCGAGGAGATCGGTATTGAAGACGGTGCCCTTGTCGTCGACATGGACCCGGCCGTAGCGCTCCTGGAGTGCCCTGACCCGGGGCAGGGCCGCGGCCAGCAACTCCCCGGTCCGGTAGACCCCGACGTTGTCCATCATCACGTCGGCCAGGTCGGACCGGATCCGGGCAGCGCTTTCACCGGTTGGCCGCTCGGAAATCGCCCGAAGCTCTGCCCGGACCGGCTCGATGGCATCCTGGGCGAGGTCGGGCAGGTCCACGCCGTGCACATCGCGGGCCATCTGGCGGCCGGCCCGCCGGCCAAAAACGAGCAGGTCGACCAGCGAATTCGTGCCCAGCCGGTTCGCCCCATGGACGCTGACACAGGCGCACTCGCCGGCTGCATACAAGCCGGGCACGATCGTCTGCTGGGCGTCCCGGATGACCCGGGTGTGGAGGTCGGTCGGGATACCGCCCATCGCGTAGTGGGCGGTTGGCTGGATGGGCACCGGTTCGGTGATCGGCTCGACACCCTGGTAGACCCGTGCGAATTCGGTGATGTCGGGCAGCTTCTCCTCGATCAGCTTCCGGCCGAGATGGGTGAGGTCGAGGTGAACGTAATCCTTGCCGCCGATCCCCCGCCCTTCCCGGACCTCCATGTAGATCGCCCGGCTGACCATGTCCCGGGGGGCCAGCTCCATCAGGGTCGGGGCATAACGGGCCATGAACCGTTCGCCCGAGTCGTTGCGCAGGTAGCCACCCTCACCCCGGGCCGCCTCCGACAGCAGGATCCCGAGGCCGACGATCCCGGTCGGGTGGAACTGGTAGAACTCCATGTCCTGCATCGGCACGCCGTGGCGGTAGGCCAGGGCAACCCCGTCGCCGGTCAGGGACCAGGCATTCGAGGTGATCCTGAACATCCGGCCGAACCCGCCGGTCGCCAGCAGGACCGCCTTGGCCCGGAAGGCGTGCAGCTCGCCGTCGGCGATCCGGTAGGCCACGACGCCAGCCGCCCGGCCGCCGGCCCCGGCATCGCCTCCGTCGAACAGGAGGTCGACGACGTGGTATTCGTCGAAGAACTGGACGCCTGCCTTGATGCACTGCTGATAGAGCGTCTGCAGGATCATGTGACCGGTCCGGTCGGCGGCAAAGCAGGCCCGCCGAACCGGCCCTTCGCCGAAGTTGCGGGTATGGCCGCCGAACCGGCGCTGATCGATCTTGCCCTCGGGTGTTCGATTGAACGGCAGGCCCATGTGCTCGAGCTCGATCACGGTCTCGATCGCCTCACGGGCCAGGACCTCGGCCGCGTCCTGGTCGGTCAGGTAGTCACCACCCTTGACCGTGTCGAACATGTGCCACTCCCAGTGGTCCTCCTCGAGGTTGCCAAGGGCGGCACATACCCCACCCTGGGCGGCCCCTGTGTGGGAGCGGGTTGGGTAGAGCTTGGTGAGCACGGCCGTCGGTACGCCGGCCTGGGCAAGCTCGAGGGCCGCCCACAGCCCGGCGCCCCCGGCACCCACGATCAGCGCGTCGAAGTCCTGGTCCATCGCGCTGCTCAGCCGGTCGGCTTGGGCAGGGTCACGACGACGATCGTGCCGTACGTGAACAGGACCAGGCCGAGCAGGTAGAAGGCCGTCATCACGGCCGTCCGGACCCGACCTTTGAGGTAGTCGCCAACAACGATCCGGATGCCCAGGACGGCGTGGACGATCACGACGATCAGGAACAGCCAGTCGTTGGCCCGCCAGAACAGACTGCTCCAGCGGACGGTGGCGATGAACGCCGCAGTCTGGTCCTTCGGGTCGTACAGGACGTGCAGGATGATGAAGTGGGTCAGCGACAGGACGAACAGGGCCAGTCCGGTCAGCCGCATCAGGTACCAGATCGTCCGCTCGGAGCCCTGCCGGACAGGCCGGATGCTGCCCGAACGAGAGTAGCGCTGGGTCATCTCGAGCCCTCCCTACAGCCCAAAGATCGGCTTGAGGATGACGAAGGCCACGGGCAGGCCGACGATCGTGAACAGGGCCCAGTTCAGGTACCACAACTGGCGGTGGTAGCGGGTGAAGACGGGCCAGAAGTCCATGATGATGATCCGCAGTCCGTTGAGCGAGTGGTACAGCAGGGCGGCCCCGAGGAGCGTCTCGACGATCCGGCCGATCGGGCTGGCATAGACCTGCAGGACCGTGTTGTACACGCTCGGGTTGGCCCCGGCCAGGAAGATATCGATGATGTGGAGGGTCACGAAGACCCAGATCGCCACGCCCGAGATCCGGTGGAATGCCCATGCCAGCATCCCTTCTCGGCCGCGATAGCGGATCAGCACTGGTCCTCCCTGGTGAACTGGCATGGCCGCGCCCGGCGCAGCCGATCTCGTGTCCTCGGGACGCCATTCTAGTCCGAACCCGGGCGTGGCCCGGAGCCCACCGCCGAGACGCGGGCGCGGCCGATGGCGAACAGCCCGGCCGGCCCGACGGCGCGGTACCATCCCCTTTGCCGGCGGCTGCCTCGAATCGCCCCC
The DNA here is from genome assembly GCA_038221095.1 of Candidatus Limnocylindrales bacterium. Lineage (GTDB taxonomy): Bacteria > Chloroflexota > Limnocylindria > Limnocylindrales > CSP1-4 > Palsa-1033. The sequence goes on along the minus strand of JBBRIM010000009.1, from coordinate 18,305 downwards.
GCTGGACCCTTCCGACCGTTCCGCCGGCCCGTTCAGGAGACCGCCCAGGGTGAAGATCCAGGAAGCCGACGCCAAGTCGCTGCTCGTGGCCCAGGGGCTGCCGGTGCCCGGCTGGGAGGTCGTGCGCACGACCGCCGAGGCACGCCGGGCCGCCGAGCGGGCCTTCAAGGCCGGCGCGGCGATGGTCGTGGTCAAGGCCCAGGTCCTGGTCGGCGGGCGCGGCAAAGCAGGCGGAGTCAAGGTCGCTCGAGATGCCGAGGCCGCCGAGGCGGCCGCGGCCGCGATCCTGGGCCTCGAGATCAAGGGCATTCCAGTCCGGAAGCTGCTCGTCGGGCCGGCCGCCGACATCGTCCGGGAGTACTACCTTGGCGCAATCCTCGACCGGGTGACCCGCCGGATCGTGGTCATGGCATCGGCTGAGGGCGGGGTCGAGATCGAAGAGGTCGCCCGGGTCAATCCGGCTGCCATCCATCGCATCGGAGCCCACCCCCACCTCGGCCTCCTCGATTGGCAGGCCCGCCAGCTCGCCTTCGCCGTCGGCCTGGGCGGCCCGCACCTGCGCGACTTCGTGAAGATCGCCCGGGGCCTGGCGGCCACGATGCTGGCCAACGACGCCGACCTGGTCGAGGTCAACCCGCTCGCGCTGATCCGCGAGACGGGCCCGGACGGAGCGATCGTGGAGCGGCTGGCCTGCCTCGACGCCAAGATCACGCTCGACGACTCGGCCCTGTTTCGCCATCCCGAGCTCGAGCGCCTGCGCGACCTGGACGAAGAGGATCCGGTTGACCGCGAGGCCCGCGACGAGGGCATCAACTTCATCAAGCTCGACGGCTCGATTGGCTGCATGGTCAACGGCGCCGGCCTGGCGATGACCACGATGGACCTGGTCAAACGGGCCGGCGGCGAGCCGGCCAACTTCCTCGACATCGGCGGCGGCGCCCGGTCGGACAAGGTGGCGACGGCGATGCGACTGATCCTGGCCGACCCGCAGGTGACGGCGATCCTGGTCAACCTCTTTGGTGGGATCACCCGGGGCGACGAGGTGGCCCGGGGCCTGATCGAGGCCCGCGCCGTCCAGGCCCGGGACGTCCCGATGGTCGTCCGGATCGTGGGTACGAACGCTGCCGAGGCCGCGGTCCTGCTCGAGGCCAACCACTTTGCCACGGCCTCCAGCCTGGACGATGCCGCGGCCAAGGCCGTGGCCGCGTCCGCCGCCGCGGGGCCGGGCCGATGAGCATCCTGGTCGGTCGCGACACCCGCCTGGTCGTCCAGGGAATCACCGGGCGGGAGGGCGAGTTCCACTCCCGGGCCATGCTCGAGTACGGCACCGCCGTCGTGGCCGGGGTCACCCCCAACAAGGGTGGCCAGCGGGTCCTCGACGAGCGCGTGCCCGTCTTCGACACGGTGGCCGATGCAGTCCGTGAGACAGGCGCCAATACCTCCTGCATTTACGTGCCGGCCGCCGGTGCCCCGGATGCCGTGCTCGAGGCGGTGGCTGCCGGGATCGCCACGATCTTCTGCATCACCGAGGGAATCCCGGCCCTCGACATGCTCAAGGTGGTCGAGGTCGTGCGGGCCGCCGGCGCCCGCCTGATCGGTCCGAACTGCCCCGGCGCCACGTCGCCTGGACGGGCCAAGGTCGGGATCATCCCGGGCTCCGTCCATCGCGAGGGCACCACCGGGGTTGTGTCCAGGTCGGGAACCCTCACCTATGAGGCCGTCCAGGCCATGACCGACGCCGGAATCGGCCAATCCACCTGTGTCGGCATCGGCGGGGATCCGATCATCGGGACCACCTTCCTCGATGTCCTCAAGCTGTTCGCGGCCGACCCGGAGACCGACTCGATCGTGCTGATCGGCGAAATTGGCGGCTCAGCCGAGGAAGAGGCCGCGGCCTGGGCAGCCGAGCACCTCCGGGGCGTCCCGATGGCGGCCTTCATCGCCGGCCGGACGGCACCCGAGGGACGCCGAATGGGACACGCCGGGGCGATCATCTCGGGCGGCTCGGGTACAGCCGCCGACAAGATCGCGGCACTTGAGGCCGCCGGCATCCGGGTTGCCGCCTCGCCGACCGAGATCCCGGCAATCTTGCGTGCGGCGGGATACCCGACATGAACGCCGCCGACCTGCGCTTCCTGTTTGGCTACGACCGCTGGGCGACCGACCGGGTCCTGATGTCGTGCGCAGAGGTCGACGAGGCGGTCTGGCTGGCGCCCAATGCGATCGACGAGCGTGGCCTTGCCGCGATCATGGTCCACGCCCTCGGGGCGCATCAGCGCTGGCGCCACGGGTTGTCGGGCAGGTCCGGGACGCCGCGCCCGGAGCGCGCGCCGCTGCCCACGGTGGGAGCACTCCATCAGGCCTGGCTCGTCGAGTGGGCGGCCATGGATGCGTGGCTGACCGGCCTCGACGACGCCGCCGCGACCAGCCTCCGGGACGGGCTGCCCGTCTGGCAGTTGCTGGCTCACCTGGCCAACCACGGAACCCAGCATCGGAGCGAGGCCGCCGTCTTGCTGACCAGTGCGGGCCACTCGCCGGGCGACCTCGACATGATCGACTACGTCGAGCGGCTGGCCGGCGGCGGCGACAACGGATGACCGCGCTGATGGACCTGGTCGCCGGCGATCAGCAGGAGATCCTGGTCGCGATCGGGACCGATGACCTCGCCGCCCTCGGTGACCGGCGTCGATTTGCCGCCCACCTCAGCCTGGGGGCTGGCCTCGATCCGACCTGGCTCGACTTGTTCAGCGAGGCGGTCCGGGCGGTCACCGGGGCCGACGAACCGAGCAATTTCCTCGATGCCCGCCGGGAGCTCGACTCGGTCGGGGCAGGCGGACCGGGCGGGCCGGACAGCCGTGAGGGTGAGAGCGACCGTACGATCGAGCGGGTGGATCCACGCTGGGTCGAGGCGATTGCCCGGCTCGATGACATCGAGGTCGACCGGGTAACCGGCCGCTGGATCGATCTGCTCAACGAGGAGCTGGGCGACCTGCCACGCGAGGAGAAGCCCTGGATCCGGCAGCTGGCCGGAGAGGTCGTCGCCTTCTGCCGGTCGGCCCAGCGAGCCCCCGACATCCTCTTCGCCTGGTCGCTCTGAGCGCCGACCCGATCCTGCGCCTGACCGGCGTGGGTGTCCGACGCGACGGCCGCTGGATCCTGGACGGGATCGACTGGACGGTCCGGGGCGGCGAACGCTGGGCGATCGTCGGCCCGAACGGGTCGGGCAAGACCACCCTGCTGCGGGTGGCCAGCACCTACCTGTGGCCGAGCCGGGGCCGGGTGGAAGTGCTGGGCGAGACGATCGGCCGGACCGATGCCCGCGAACTGCGGCGTCGGATCGGCTACGTCAGCGCGGCCCTGGCCGCCGACCTCGACCCGGAGCTCACGGCGGTCGATGTCGTCATGACGGCGCGCCACGCGGCGCTCGCGCCGTGGTGGACCAAGTTCAGTCGTGCTGATCGGGCCCGGGCGATCAGGATGATGGCCCGGCTCGGCCTGGCCGGCCTCGAGGCCCGTACGTTCGGCAGCCTGTCATCTGGCGAGCGCGGCCGGGTGCTGATCGCCCGGACCCTGATGACGGAGCCGGAGCTCGTCCTGCTCGATGAACCGGCCGCCGGCCTCGACCTCGGAGCTCGCGAGGATCTGCTCGTCCGCCTGGCCGAGATGGCCGCCGGCAGCGTCCCGGCAATCGCCCTCGTCACCCATCACCTGGAGGAGATCCCGGCGGGCTTCAACCGGGCACTCGTCCTGACCGGCGGCTCGATCGTCACCGGTGGGCCGATCGAGGAGGTCCTGACCGGCAAGCAGCTGTCGGCCGTCTATGGGCTGGCCCTCCAGGTCGAGGGCCGGGCGGGCCGGTTCAGCGCCCGGGCTGCGGATGGCAAGGGGCTCTCGAAGGGCGGGCTTCAGTAACCGAGGGCCGCCCACGATGGCCCGCCGGGCGCCTCGATGAGTTCGACCAGCACGCCGCCACACGAACGCGGGTGGAGGAACGCCACGGGCCCCTCGGCTCCCTTGCGGGGCGCGGAGTCGATCAACTCGACACCGTCGATCGCCAGCCGCATCAGGCTCTCGGACAGGTTGGCCACTTCAAGGCAGACATGGTGGAAGCCCTCCCCCTTGGCGACGAGAAACCGGGCGACGCCGGTGGTCGTGTCGCTCGGCTCGACCAATTCCAGCTTCGATTCGCCGATCGGCAGGAAGGCAATTCGGACCCGGTCGTGAGCCACCTCCTCAATTACCTCGAGGTTCAGCCCCAGGATGTCGCGATAGAAGGCCAGCGACGCAGTCAGGTCGCGGACGACCACGGCGACGTGATGGATCCGACCGATCCGGTGAAGTTGCTCGGGCAACGCTGCCGGTGTGTTCATGGGACCTCCGGTTGCAGGTTCGGGTCGTGCCCTGGGTCCAGGTCCGATCCCGACGTTCAGATCGTGATGAGCTCGCGATGTTCGCCCCAGACCGTTCGGAGACAATCGCTGATCTCGCCCACCGTGGCATAGGCTTTGACGGCCTCGATCATCGGTGGCAACAGATTGTCTGCACCGCGAGCGGCGTCTTCGACCCGGGCGAGGGCGGCCGCCCAGGCAATCGGATCACGCTCGGCCCGAACCCGCCGAAGGCTCTCGACCTGGCGGCGTTCCCCCTCCGGGTCGATCTTCTGGGTCGGCGGCGTCTGGCCGGCCTCGTCGCGGAACTTGTTGACACCCACAACCACCTGGTCAGCGCGCTCGATCGCAGACTGGACCTGGTAGGCCGCCTCCTGGATCTGGTGCTGCTGAAAACCACCCTCGAGGGCGGCCAGGGTGCCGCCGAGCGCCTCGATCTCGGCCAGGTAGTCGAGCGCCGCCCGCTCGAGATCGTTGGTCAGAGACTCGACGTAGTAGCTCCCGCCCAGGGGGTCCGGCGTCTCGGTGACGCCGGCCTCATGGGCCAGGATCTGCTGCGTTCGGAGGGCCAGACGGGCCGCCTCGGCAGTCGGCAGCGCGAGTGCCTCATCGCGCGCGTTCGTGTGCAGGCTCTGGGCTCCGCCCAGGATCGCGGCAAGGGCCTGGACCGTCGTCCGGACCACGTTATTGTCGATCGACTGGGCGGTCAGGCTGCTGCCGGCGGTCTGCACGTGGAAGCGGCACATCTGCGAGCGTGGGTTGCTGCTGCCGAACCGATCGCGCACGATCCGGGCCCACATCCGGCGGGCGGCCCTGAACTTGGCCACCTCCTCGAACAGCTCGCTCCAGGCGGCAAAGAAGAAGCTGAGCCTTCCCGCGAAGTCGTCGACGTCGAGACCTCGTTCGATCGCCGCCTCAACGTATGCGATCGCATCGGCCATCGTGAAGGCGAGCTCCTGGGCCGCCGTGGCACCGGCCTCGCGCATGTGGTAGCCCGAGATGCTGATCGTGTTCCAGCGGGGCAGCTCACGCGCGCTGAACTCGAAGATGTCGGTGACCAGGCGCATCGACGGCCGAGGCGGATAGATCCACGTTCCCCGGGCGATGTATTCCTTGAGGATGTCGTTCTGGGTCGTGCCACTCAAGGCTGACCGCGAGGCGCCCTGGTCCTCCGCCGCAGCCACGTACAGCGCGAGCAGGATGGCCGCAGTCGAGTTGATCGTCATCGAGGTGCTCACCCGGTCGAGCGGGATCCCCGCGAACAGGATCTGCATATCGGCCAGGCTGCTGATCGGCACCCCTACCCTGCCGACTTCGCCGATGGCCTCCGGCGCGTCGGAGTCGTAACCCATCTGGGTCGGCAGGTCAAACGCAACCGACAGGCCCGTCTGGCCCTGTTCTAGCAGGTAGCGGAACCGCTCATTCGTCTCGGCTGCCGTCGCAAACCCGGCGTACTGGCGCATCGTCCAGAAGCGACCCCGGTACATCGTGGGTTGGACACCGCGAGTGAATGGAAACTCGCCGGGCCGGCCCAGGTCGCGCTCTTCGTCCAGTCCGGAAAGATCAACCGGCGTGTAGAGATCTCGGATCTCCGTTCCCGAGCTGGTCAGGAACGGGGCTCGCCGCTCCGGCGCCCCCTTGATCGCTGCCGCTCGGGTGGTCGACCGCCAGCGAGCCCGGCCGGGGTCCGGTTCTTCAGTCGTACTCATGGGTGCATCTTCGCGCCTCGATCAGCAGAAGTTGGACTCCGCTCCGACTAGGATCGCACGCTCGGGGCCTCCTCATACGATCAACGTCACAGCCGGCGCCTAGCCGTCTTTGCGCAAAGACGGAGCTAACACATCCATCCACCACGATCCAGAAGAATCTCCGACCGATGTCTTTGTGCACGGACACCCCCCTCCCAACCTGTGCCTCTCCCCCGCCGGGCTTTCCACAGATTCAGTGAACAAGTGCCGAGAAGTGTGGATAAGTGGGCCACCCATTCCGACGGAACGTGGAGTACCATCTCGACACGGATTCCGCGATACGCGACGTTCCGACCAACAAACACCGAGGTGATGCGCCCGTGGCGAATGTGATCGCGATTGCGAATCAAAAAGGTGGCGTCGGTAAGACGACGACCGCAATCAATCTTGGGGGCGCCCTCGCGGAGCAGGGCTACCGCGTTCTGTGCATCGACATGGACCCCCAGGCCAACCTGACGGTCGGGCTCGGCATCAACCTTGGTACGGTTGAACGATCGGTAGCCGATGTCCTGGCCGATTCGCGCGCGACGATGCCGGAGATTGTCATCCCCACGCAAACCACCGGAATCGATGTCGCACCGGCTACCCTCGAACTCGCTTCAACCGAGGTCGAGTTGTTCAGTGCGATCGGCCGAGAGCATGCGCTCCGCGAAGCCCTCGACAGTTGGGTCGATGAACACTATGACTATGCTCTGATCGACTGCCCACCAACGCTTGGTCTGCTGACGATCAATGCACTCGTCGCCGCGCGCAGCGTGATCATCCCGGTCCAGACCCAGTACTACGCACTCAAGGGCCTGACCGCCCTGGTCAAGGTGATCAACACAATTCGGGCAAAACTGAATCGCGATCTCCGTGTCCTGGGCCTGTTGCCGACCTTCTACGACGGTCGAACCATCCTTGGGCGGGAAATGCTCGACGAGTTGCGCGAACTCGGCGATCACCATGTCTTCAACACGATCGTTCGGAATACGGTCAAGTTGGGCGAGGCCCCACTGACTGGACGTCCGATTACGTCGTATGCCGGAAGCTCCGATGCGGCGCGTACCTATCGTGAGCTTGCACGGGAGGTGATCGAACTTGGCTAGAACAGACTTCCGGGCGGTCGCAGCACGACGGCTGTCCGAAGAACGTGAACTCGGTCCGGCCGTGATGAGCCTCCTGTCGGCAGAGGGCGCAACGCGCGCCAGCGTTCGCCACGTCCCGGTCGGCAGGATTGCGGCGAATCCCGACCAGCCCAGAATCAACTTTGAGCAGGCTGCCCTCGATGAGCTGTCTGCGTCAATCAGGGAACACGGCATCCTGCAGCCCGTGCTGCTCAGGCCATTTGGCGCACCGGGTCACTATCAACTGATCGCCGGCGAGCGTCGCTGGCGCGCGGCAAAGGCCGCCGGCCTGGATTCAATCCCGGCAATGATCGAGGATATCGACGACGATACGGCTCTCGAGATTGCGATCATCGAGAACCTCCAGCGCGAGGACCTGTCGCCGCTCGAAGAAGCAACGATGTACGACCGAATGGTCAAGGACCACGGCTACAGCATTCGACGCCTGGCGCAGAAGCTTGGCAAGGACAAGGGCTATCTCGAGAACCGGTTGCGCCTGGCCGACGCCCCGGAGGAGATTCGCGAGCTGGTGTCTTTGCGCAAGGACACTCTGTCGCATGCCTACGAGCTGATGAAGGTCGAGGATCCCAAGAAGCGGCGTCGACTCGCGGCCCAGGTCGCCAGTGGTGAGCTGTCGCTCGTGAAGTTGAAGATCAAGATCGAAGGGCGACGGGGTCGCATCGACGAGATCGACGACGAAGGCGACTCGGAAGCTCCGGGTCCGGGCCACAAGCCCTCAGTCGGAAAGTCTATGGCCGCTGTCGATGATCTCTCGGATGCTGCCGGGTCCGCCTGGTCCGGAGCGCGACCGGTTGCTCCCCTGCGCGAGGACTCACTCCTGGACGCAAAGCAAGGCCTGGCCGATTCGCTGGAGGAGCTGTTCGGGGTCCTGCGCCAGAAGGACGTCCTCGAGTCGATCGGGTCGGTTGATCGGGCGAACCTGGCCAAGTACCTGCTGATCGCCAAGCTCCGACTTGAGAATGCGATCGCCCTCGTTCGAAGCGGAGAGCCCGGCTAAGCCCTAGAGACGACCGGCCCCAACGAGCCCGGCCAGCCACGCGACCGCGAGGCAGCCCAGGCCGATCGCCTGCATCTCCCAGGCTCGTTCCCGGGTTCCGGGCGACGGTCTCCGGCCAAGGGTCAGGCCCACGGCCGTCAAGCTGATCGCGCCAACTGCCCCGGCGAACGCCAGGAATGGGGCTCCGGCGGCGATCAGTGAGCTGATCGCGATCACGGCGATCACGGTTTGTAACCCGGCGCCGAGCCGCCACGCCAGGGGCCGGCCGGTGGCGCCCACGGTCGTCATGACACCGGCGGCTCGATCCCGTTCATCGTCGGCGAGCCCGTTCGCGAGGGCGAGGGCAGCACCGCCGAGGATGGCCATCGGCACCAATATCAGAAATGCCGAGGGGATCCGCCCTGTCGCCCCAACCCAGGCGTACAACGGCAGTAGCGGTATCCCGAGAGCGAACGGCAGCCACGACCAGGGACTTGCCTTGAATCGGACGTCGTAGGCGTACCCGGCGGCGAGTCCCGCGACGGCAATGGCAGCGGCGACGGGCCGCACGACAATGGACAGACTGAGGCCGAGGGCGAAGCCGGCCAGGACGATCAGGCGGGCGATCGGGACGGTGACGAGCCCCCTCGGGAGCGGCTTGCCCGGCTTGTTGTCGCGGTCCCGCTCGACATCGAGCAGGTCGTTGAGCGACCCGATCGACGCCTGCATGGCCAACATCGCGAGGCCCAGCAGGCCGGCCGTGATGCCACTCCCGCCGGCAAGCCGGACAAGTCCGACGGTGATGATCGCGTCGAGGATCGACGGAAACGGGTGGAGGAGCCGAACGGCGCCAGCAATCTGGGCGAAGGTGCCCGGCCGATCAGACGTAGACAAGGTCCTCGAAGTTCTCGACGAGGTATTCGACGAGCCGGTCACGACCGTCGGTCGTTTCCCGACGGATGCCCGGGACCAGGGTCCAGAGCATCACTGCCGGCACGATCACTTCGCCCGCGGCATCCCGGCCGAAGGTGGCCGGGGCTCCCCCGCCGGCGGCGTAGATCCGCTCCAGCGCTCGGTCGTCGATATGCGCCGCCTTCTTGAAATCGGCAAGTACGCGCAGGACACCCCGCCGGCGAGCCGTGTCTCGCATCAACTCGGCCGCCCAGCTGTCGAGCTGGGCATCCTCTTGCTCTCTGAGCCGCTCCCGGTATTCCCTCGGGTTGGTGGCAAGCCCCGTAGCGCCCACAGGATCTCCCTCGTCGTCGGAATTCAGGCGAGTATCGCAGGAACGGCTAGTCCGCGGGCAGCACCAGGAGCGGCTCGAGGCCGGCCAGGCTGGCCAGGGTGATCGACGCTGCCTCACGGGCACCGGGCGCCGGCGGAACCGATGCATTCGGCACAAGGGCGACGGTCATCCCTGCCGCGCGACCGGCCAGCACTCCGTTCAAGGAGTCCTCGACCACGAGGCAGTCGGCCGGGTCCACGCCGAGTTGCTCCGCCGCGTGGAGGTAGACGTCCGGGGCCGGTTTGCCATGGGCAACCTCGTCCGAGGGGACCACGCAACGAAACAGGTCGGCGATGGCCAATGACTCGAGGGCCGCCTCGATCAGCGCGCGCGGCGACGACGACGCGACGGCCAGGGGCAGGCCGGTCGCTGCCACGCGCCGAACGGCGGCCACTGCCCCGTCGATCCGCGGGGCGCCCTGCAACCGGTAGCGTTCGCCCATCGCCCCGACGATCGCCTCGGCGATCTCCGCTTCGGGCAGGTCAAGGTCGAGGCGCTCGCGCATGATTCCCGCCCAGCCGAGGGTGTTCGCGCCCATCACCGCGGCCTGGTCGGCCGACGTCCATGCCCGCCCGTGGTCGGCCGCCCAGGATTCGCGAACCTCGTCCCACCAGACCTCGGCGTCCACCAATACCCCATCGAGGTCGAAGATGACCGCGGCCGGTCGTCGGCTGGGCGGGCTCGACAGCTGGCTCAGCGGGCGTCCCGGGCCGGCGCTTTCGCAGCTCCCCCGCCACCTCCCTTGGCGACTCCCTTGGCGGCAACCTTGGCGGCCAGTTTGGGGCCCGTCCGGGCGGGGATCCTGACCAACCCGGCGGCCGCTGTCCCGGCGGCCGTCCCGGCGTCCGTCCGTGGCGCCCGCCTGGCCCTGGCCTTGAGGGCTGCTGGCGGCGCCTTCTTTGGAGCGCTGGTGCGGCCGGCCGGCCGGCGGTCCAGGTCGGGCAGGGGGCGACCTTCGAGTCCGGCCAGGGTCAAGCGGGCAAAGGCGGCCACATCGGCCGCATTGTCATCGGTGCCGCGGATCGGCTGACCTTCGACCTGGAACATCACGAGACGGTGTCCACGCTCGGCTTCGGCAGCGAGTTCGCCGACCTGGACCTTGCTCCAGCGCACGAGCCGCCCGCCGACGCGTGACCCGTCATCGAGACCTCCAGCCCGGATGTTCACGACCGCCATGCCCTGCTCGCACGGTGCGATGAGCGACCAGCGGCCACCGGTCTCGTCACCCCAGGTGACCCAGCAGTGTGGGTCGGGCTCGGCGCCCAGGGCGGCCAGGATCGACCCGACCGTTTCGATGACCTTGGGGTTGATCCCACCCTTGCCCGGGGCCTTCGTCCGCCAACTGCTGAGCCGCATCCTGGACCTCCCCTTCCCCGTACTGTCGCCGGCTCGCCGGGCCGTCCGATCACCGCCGTGGCCGAGGCTACCACGCGCAACTGACCCGAACGGCGCAAACTCCGTGAAGCAGGGTGGCTGGGCGCCGGCTGGGAGGAATCGGGATGCAGATTAATCGTCGTGTCGCCAACTGGGGCCTCTTCTTCATCGTCCTCGGCGCGGTCCCCCTGGCGGTCCGGCAAGGCTGGCTCAGTCAAACGGCGGTCGGCGATGCCTGGCGCCTCTGGCCACTCCTGCTGGTCGCCGCCGGCCTCGGAATCCTCCTCGCCCGGAGTCGGCTCCATGTCCTGGGCGGCCTGCTGACCGCCGCAACCCTCGGCCTGATCGTCGGGGGTGCCCTGGCCGGTGGTGTCGCGGCCATCGGCTGCGGTGGTGGGACCAGTTCCGCTGCCCTGCCGGCCGCTGGTGGCACATTTGGGACCGCGGCGTCCGTCGAGATCACGATCGACTGCGGGGCGGCGACACTGACCACGGCCAGCGGCTCGGGTTGGAGCTTCTCTGGAACCGGCGACGCCACTCGGCCGCCTCAGATCAGTTCGAATACCGATACGCTCAGGATCGGAACCAGCCGGGGCGGCGACCTCTTCCAGTTCAGCTCGGCTCGCCCCAGCTGGCTAGTCCAGCTACCTACGAGCCCGACGCTCGACCTGTCCCTGACGATGAATGCCGGCAGCGCCCGCCTGGACCTTGCGGGCGCCCACCTGGGTGGGCTTTCCCTGACCGGCAACGCCGGGGCGGTTCGGATCGACCTGTCCAAGGCTGCGTCGACCGGGTCGTTTGACGCCACCATCAACGCGGGCGAGGTGCTCGTGGCCCTGCCCGATCTGACGAGTCGCGGTTCGGTGACTGTCAACGCCGGCCGTTTCGGGTTCTGTGCACCACCCGGCGCCGGCCTCCGGATCGAGACGGGCGGGGCGCTGTCCGGCAACAACTTTGGTGAGCGCGGACTGATCCAGGACGGCAACACCTGGACGACGCCGGGATTCGGAGGAGCCGAAGTCAGGATCGACCTGCAGGCGAGGGCCAATGTTGGATCCCTTGAGCTCAACCCGGAGGGAGGCTGTCAGTGAACGACCGGCTGTACCGTTCCCGTACCGATCGAAGCCTGGCCGGTGTGGCCGGCGGAGTCGCCGAGCATTTCGACCTTGATCCATCGCTGGTCAGGGTCGCCTGGCTGATCCTGGCCTTCGTGTCGGGCGGGATCTTCGTGCTCATCTATATCGTGATGGCGATCGTCGTGCCCGAGGAGCCGATCGGCGTACCTGGCGCGTGGCCAGCGCCTGGCTGGGCGCCACCAGCGGCACCTCCTCCGCCGGCACCCACCCCGGATCCAGCGGGTCCAGGACCCGCACCGGCGGGCGCAGCCGATCCGCTGACCGGCACGTCGGCCGGGCCGGCGGCCGGAGCCGGCTTCGGAGCACCGGTCGTCGGCGGTTGGACCTCGTACGATCCCGGCCAGCCCGGCAGCCCAGGGTCGTACAGCCCTCGCGACGCCCGACGAGCGGCGCGAGAGGCGCGCCGGGCAGCCCGCTGGAGCACGTATCGAGACGGCTCGAGCGGACCGGGAGCTGGCGGGATCGTTGCCGGCCTGATCCTGGTCACCCTGGGCACCTACTTCCTCGTCCGAACGATGATCCCGCAGCTGGACCTCGACCGATTCTGGCCGGTCGCCCTGATCGTCCTCGGGGTGATCCTCGTCGCCGGGTCGATCCGGCGGACCCCCGGCGGGTCCACCCCCTGACCTTCGGCGACTCGCGAGGCGAGATTCCGGGCGGGTAGGATGACGGGGTGCCCAGCCTCAGCGTGCTCGCCGTCATCGGCCCGAGCGGACCCGCCACCCTCGCCGTCCTCGGAATCGGCGCCGGCCTGGTGCTGCTCGTTCGTGGCCTGGGCGGGTATCGGCGGGCAAGCCTGATCTCCGACATCGCCGGTTCGACGATCTCCGCGATCGCTGTGGGCGAGAACCGGGTGAGCGGCACGATCGAGCCGGCAGAGCTCAGCCTGACCTCACCGCTCCAGTCGGAGAACTGCGTCTACTACCGGGCCAGCGTGACCGAGGAACGGGACCGCTCGGAGGCGCGCGTCTTCCACGACGAACGCGCCGTGGGCTTCCGGGTGCGCGACGCGAGCGGGGCAATCCGGGTGTTTCCCCGGGACGCAGCGTTCGATGTCCCGGACCTCTACAACGCTCGGAGCGGCCTGCTTGGCGATGAACCGGTTGGCCTGCGGCTGCGCAACGGACCGGCGACCGAGGTCGCCGAGAAGGATCGCGCGTCACAGATCGTCGAACTGCTGACCGTGCACGTCCCCGGGCCGGCGCTCGACGGATCGGACGGCTCGCCCGCCCTGCGCCGGGAGGGAGGCAGGCGGCACTACCGGGAGGCCCGCCTGGCCGTTGGTGACCCGGTCACGATCGTGGGTATGGCCCTCCCCTTCGATCAGCTGGCCGACCCAGATGGCTCGGACGCGATGGATGGCGGCCTCGATGCAGGTGCCACCGACCCCGAAGTGGCCGCCGACCTTGCCGCCGCCCGAGCCAGTGGGACGCTGGCCGACAGCCCAGCCCAGGCCTGGGGCAATGCGGCGATCCCTGGCTTCGGAGTTGGTCGGCCCGTCCGAGCGCCCGCGCTCGACCCGGCGGCCAGCCCGGTCCCGCTGGCCAGCCAGGGCGAGGCCGCCCAGTCGGCCCGCACCTTCGACATCACGCCGGACAGCCTGATCCTGGCCTGCGCACCCGGCATGCGCCTGCTGGTGACCCTGGGGACCCCGGCGGTGGCCGCCCAGCGGGCCGGCGATCGCTTCACCGTGGGACTTCTCGGCGGCGTCCTGGCAATCGTCTCGGCGGTGACCCTGGCCTGGCTGGTCAGTGGCGGGCTGGGCGCCTGATGCCGTACGCCCTGGCTGCCCTGTTCGCAGCCCTTATCGTTGTGGTCGTGGCCGGCTTCCTCGTCTTCTCGACCTATAACGAGATCGTCTCGCTGACCCAGCGGATCAACAAGGCCTGGGCCAACATCGACGTGGCCCTCAAGCAGCGCTTCGACGAGTTGCCCAACCTGGTGTCGGCCGTCCGGGGCGTGATGGGCTTCGAGCAGGATGTCCTGACCGAGGTGACTCGCCTGCGCAACGCCTACTCCAGCGAAGTCCCGGTGCCCCAGCAGGCAGCCACCTCGGAGGCGACCAGCCAGGCCGTCCGCCGCCTGTTCGCGACGGTCGAGAACTACCCAAACCTGAAGTCAGCTGGAAACGTGCTTGCCCTGGAGACCGAGATCCAGCGCCTGGAGAGCGTGATCGCGGATCGGCGCGAGCTGTACAACGACTCGGTCGCCCGCTACAACATCCGGATCCGCCAGGTCCCCGCCGTCCTCATGGCCGGCATCTTCGGCTGGACCCCGCGGGCGTTCTTCGCCGTCAGCGACACTGACCGGGCCATTCCCCCGGTCGGCCTCTCGGGTGCCTGAACCTGCTGACGGGGTGAGCTTGGAAACGCTCGATCCCCGCGTCGAGATCGCGAGCCAGGCGTGAGGGTCGACCTCGCGGCCGGACCAGATCGGGCCGCGGTGGATCCCGCTGCCGGGGGCCGGCTTGCCTCGCTCGTTGCCGGCGGCCGCGAGCGGCTGATCGACCGGCCCCAGCCCGGCTCGGCGCTGCCGGAAATCAGCTGGGGCAGCTTCCTCATGGCGCCGTGGGTCGGCCGGATCGCCGACGGAAACGTCCACTGGCGTGGGACGACAGCCCGGCTGGCGCGCAATGACGGACCGAACGCACTCCACGGGACCGTCTTCGATCAGGCCTGGCAGGTCGAGCGGCAGGACGCCGCCAGCATCGAGCTGAGTTGCCCGATCGATCCACTGCGCTGGCCGTTCGAGGGCAGCATCTGGCAGCAACTCAGCCTGCGCCCGGGTTCGCTCACGTTCGAGGCGCGTCTGACCGCCGCGGAAGCCATGCCGGCTGCCTTCGGCTGGCACCCCTGGTTCCGGCGCGAACCGGGCGAGGACCTTGCGGTCACGGTCCATGCCGACCGCCGGCTTGAACTCGACCCCGGCCTGATCCCGACCGGCGCCAGCCTGGCCGTCGAGGGGCCCTTCGACCTGCGGGCCGGGCCCCTGCTCGGCGAACGCCGCCTGGACGACGTCTACGTTGACGCTCACGGGCCGGCGATCGTCCGCTGGACCGACCTCGAGCTTCGGCTCGAGTTCGAGCGGCCCCTGGTCAGCCTTGTGGTCTTCTCGCCGCCCGGCTCAGTCTGCGTCGAGCCGGCCACGGCCTGGCCCGACGCCCTCCGCCTGTCCACCACCGGCCTCGCCGGAACCGGGCTCGTCGTGCTCGAGGCGGGCGAGTCACTGGCCGCCGCGATGACCTGGCGATGGCAGACGCCGGCCACCCGGTGGTGACCAGAGGCACCACAAGATCGTAGGTTCTCAGGACGTTGTCAGGGAGGGGGTACAGCATGGTCCACCCTGACCCGAGTCCGCCCTGTGCATCATTGGAGACCTGCCAGATGATCGAACCCGCCGGCCCTTCGTTCAGCGCCCATCTGCGTGGACTGAACCCGATTCGGATGGCAATCGTGGCCGGCGTCGGGATCGTCCTGGCCCTCTCCGCGGCGATCACGATGGCGGCCTCACCGAGCGCGCCGGGCAGCGCGGCAGGTCCGGTCACGCCGGCTGCTTCCCTCGCCCCGAACCAGCGTAAGCCATGGTCCGTCAACGAGTTCCGGCCGGGCTTCGCCGGCCCCTTCGCTGGAGGAGGATTCCGGTTCGGCGGCGGACCGGGCGGTGGGCCGGGCGGCGACTTCGGTCGCGGCTTCGGACGGATGGGGGCATTCGGCGGGGTAGCCATCGCCTCGATTGACGGCAAGAGCCTCGGGCTTAAGACCGCCGACGGCTGGACCCGAACGATCACGGTGACCGCCTCGACGAAGATCACCCGAGGCAGCCAGGCGATCACCCTATCGGACATCAGGGTCGGCGATTCGATCGGCTTCGGCGAGTCGAAGGCGAATGACGGCTCGTACACGATCGAGTCGATCATGATCATCTTGCCGCGCATCGTCGGTACCGTCAGCGCCGTGACCGCCAACACGATCACGGTCAAGCAGTTCAACGGCACGTCCGCCACAATCCACCTCGGCAGTTCGACCACCTTCCGAATCTTCGGCATCGACAAGGCGACCGCAGCCAGCATCAAGGTGGGCATGGCGATCAGCGCCGAGGGCAACAAGAAGTCCGATGGTTCCCTGGACGCCGTTGAGGTTGCCGGTGGGCAGCTTCGCGGCGCGTTCCCGGGCGGTGGACACAAGCTGCCGGGTGGCCCCAGCGGGCCGGCGGCGTCGAACCTGCCCGGAGCCTGACCCGAATCAGCGGGGTTAGGGTATCCGCCCGATAGACGGGCCGGAAACCGGCGGCTAGCCTCGGCGCGAGTCGCCGGACCGGACGCCCGGGGTCAATACGGGGCGCGCGGTCGGTCGGGCACGTCGCCAGCGAGGTCGCCAGATGCCCGCCAGTGAACCCCGGATCGCCCTGTTCGGCAGCGAGCGCAGCGCGATCGTCGGCGCCCGGGATATCGGGCCGGTCTCACCCGACGAGAGGATCGAGCTGACGATCCGGGTCCGGCCGGCAAGGCCCGGTGCGGTGGCGGCCGTCGCTGCCCGGGTCGCGGGCGCGGCCCCGAACGCCGGCAACGGGCGCTGGCTCAGCCGGCCTGAGCTCCGGGCCGCCGGTGGCGCCGACCCCGCCGAAGTCGTCCAGGTCGAGGCCTTCGCCCGCGCTCACCGGCTCGATGTCGTCACCTCGGAGATTGCCGAACGGCGGGTCGTGATCGCCGGCTCGGCGACCCGGATCAGCGCGGCGTTTGGCGTGGTCCTCCGGCGCTATGACATCGACGGCGCCGCCTGTCGCGGCCGAACTGGCCCGCTCACGATTCCGGCCAGCCTCGAGGCGGTCATCGAGGGCGTCTTCGGGCTCGATGATCGACCCCAGGCCAGCCCCCATTTCCGGGTCCTGGACGCGGGCGCCGCTGAAGCCGGCGCGGCGGTCCCTGCGGTCGCCGCTGTCGCAGCCGTTGCCCGGAGCTACACCCCAGCCGAGATCGCCCGGCTCTACAACTTCGTCAGCGCTGCCGACGGAGCGGGCCAGTCGATTGCGCTGATCGAACTTGGCGGCGGCCTGCGCCCGGCCGACCTGGACATCTATTTCAAGCGCCTCGGGATCCCCCGGCCGGTGGTTGCCACAGTCTCGGTCGACGGAGGCCGGGATCAGCCGACCACGCCCGACAGTGCCGACGGCGAGGTGATGCTCGACGTCGAAGTCGCCGGTTCGGTCGCGCCGGCCGCGAAGATCGTCGTCTACTTCGCGCCAAACACCGACCGGGGCTTTCTCGACGCAATCACCAGGGCAGTCCACGACACGACCCACAACCCATCGGTCATCTCGATCAGCTGGGGCGGGCCTGAGTCAGCCTGGACCAGCCAGGCCATGCACGCCATGGACCAGGCGTTCGCCGACGCCGCGCTGCTTGGCGTGACGGTCACCTGCGCGTCCGGCGACAACGGTTCGGACGACCGGGTCGGAGACGGCCGGGCACACACCGACTTCCCCGCCTCGAGCCCGAACGTGCTGGCCTGTGGCGGGACTCGGCTGACTGGCTCCGCCGCCGCCATCTCCGCCGAACGAACGTGGAACGACGGGGCGCTGGGTGGATCTTCCGGCGGGGGCATCAGTGACGTCTTCGATCCCCCGCCCTGGCAGGCCGGTTCGGCCTTGCCCGGCTCGGCGAATCCGGGCGGCCGGGCCGGCCGGGGCGTGCCCGATGTGGCCGGCAATGCCAGCCCGGCCAGTGGCTATGCCGTCCGGGTGGATGGCCGGGACATGGTGATCGGGGGAACGAGCGCGGTCGCCCCGCTCTATGCCGGCCTGATCGCGTTGCTCAACCAGGCGCTTGGAACATCCGTTGGCTTCCTCAACCCCGCGCTCTACGGCCCGGCTGGCGGGGCGCTCGTGGATATCACCGAGGGCAACAACGGGGCGTACCCGGCGGGGGTCGGCTGGGATGCGTGCACCGGCCTTGGACGGATCGACGGGACAAGGTTGCTCGAGGCACTCCAGCCGACCCACTGAGATTCACGGCGGCTGGCCGCCCGGCCGCCCCCTCAGCGACGCTCGGCCGCGAGTCGGTCGTCGAGTCCGAGCACGGCGATGACTGCCCCTGCGAGATCGACCGGCAGGTGGATCGCGCCTTCCCGCCCGCGATACGTCGCGCCGCCGATCTCGAAGCGGCCGAGCTCAACCTGGAACGCCCGCGCAAACGCGCCCGCGCTGCCGGTCAGGACCACCGTCCGCTCGGCCGGGCTGGTCCGGGCGACGCGCAGGTCGAACGCGGCGGCGAAGG
>JBBRIM010000008.1:0-25227 GCA_038221095.1 Candidatus Limnocylindrales bacterium | reverse complement strand
GTGGCGGTCACCTACATCCTCGACACGTCGAAGCCCAAGATCGTGATCAACTCACCGGCCAAGAACGCGGTGATCAATGGGGCCGCCGTGACGATCACCGGCCAGACCCAGGCCGGCAGCGCGGTGTCCGCCAGGAACGAGGCCAACGGCCTGACCGGGGTGGCCACCGCCGATAACACCGGCGCTTTCAGCGTCCTGGTTGCCCTGGCCGGCGGGGTGAACGGGATCAGCGTCAGCGCCACCGATCCTGCCGGGAACACCTCGGCGGTCGTGATCAGCGTGCAGCGAGGCAGCGGCAGACTGACGGTCAAGCTGACCGCCTCGGCCTACACGTTCAAGGCCAGCAAGTCGAACCCGATCACGATGACGATGCTGGTCCTGGACCCGAACGGCGCGCCGCTTTCAGGCGCCTCGGTGACATTCACGTTGTCTGTGCCGGGCACCTCCCCGGTCCTCACGAATACCCTGACGACCAACAACAACGGCCTTGCCGCCTGGAAGACGACGATCCCTGCCACCGTGGCCGGTAAGGGTGATATTGCAGTGCTTGTCGAGACGACGGACTTCGGCCAGATGTCGACCCAGGTGCCACTGAAGTTTCAATAGCCCGAACGCCTGTTCGCGGCTCAAGGCCGAGCCGTGCACGACTGGGTGGACGCTGGGGACCGGGCCAGCTACCATCACGCCATGCCGATGTGGCGCTGCCCCCATTGCGCGACCCCGCAGGCCGAGGCGGCCCGCTGCTGGGTCTGCCACCGCTCGAGCACGAGTTGTGCGTCGTGCCGGGACTTCCGACGCTCGATCACGGCCGGGGTCGGCTTCTGTGGCCGCGACCGTGGCCGCGGGCCACTCAACGGCCAGGAAATCCGACCGTGCTGGGTACCGGTGATCGCTCTGCAGGGGATCGTGCGGCCCGGGACCGAGGGGGACGCCACTACCCAGCCAGAGCGCATCACGGTCGAGGCGCTCGTGAACGCCGACTCAGACAGCGGCCGTTTCTGGCGCGACGCCGACCGCTGAGAGCGGTCGGCGACCTGGGTTCGCCTTACGGACTCGGCGAAGGTGGCGTTGGAGACGGAGTTGGTGGCGGCAGGCTCGGGCTCGGCGTTGGCGTGGGCGTTGGGGTCGGGGTGGGAGTTGGCGTCGGCGTAGGCGTGGGAGTCGGGCTCGGGGTGGGTGTCGCCGATGGAGCCGGTCCGCTCGAGACGACGTAGTCGACCGGCGTGCCGGCGGCGACCTGGATACCGGCGGCGGGCGAGCTCGAGATGATCGCCCCGACTGGAATCAGCGGATCTGCGGCCGTGGTCTGGTTGCCCGGCACGAGCCCGACCGCCGCCAGCGCCTGGACCGCCGCCGTCACGGTCAGGCCGGTCAGCGTCGGGACGGGCACGAGGGCCTTGCCCGTCGAGACAGTCACGCTGATCGTGGCGCCCGGGGCAACCGTCGCCCCGCTGGCCGGATCCTGCGAGAGGATCGTGCCTTCGGGCTTGTCGGGGCTCTTGACGAACTGGGTTGGCACGAGCACCAGGTTGTTGTTGGACGCGGTCACCTTGGCGTCGGTCAGGAGCACGCCGACGAAGTTGGGCACGATCACCTGGTTGGCCGGCGCCGACGTCCCAGTCAGCAACTTGAAGATCAGGAAACCCGCCAGCACGAGGATCGCCAGGCCGAGCAGGCCGGCCACCCACGCCCACGGACTCGTCCCGGAGAATTGCGGCTCGTCATCGCCCGGGTCGTAGCGGCTGGCCGGCGGGCCGGGCGGAATACGCGGCGGCGGCGCGGCATTGGCGTAGGCATCGGGGGGATACGGCACGCCGGCGCCCGGGTTCGAGCGAGCCACGCCTGCCGCAACGGGCGCTCCAGCCTCGGCCAGGCCGGCACCCGCCGCCAGGCCGGTCGAGGCGGCCAAACCGGTCGAGGGTGCCGGAGCCGAGCCGAACGCCGTGCCGGCCGCTGCAACCCCGCCGGCCAGGCCGGCTGATCGACCCGACAACCACGTCTCGAGCGAATCGGCCATCGCAGCGGCACTGTGGAACCGATCCGCCGGGTCGAGCGCGAGCGCCCTGCGATCGATCGCCTCGAGCTCGGCTGGAATGCCCGCCCGGAGCGACGACGGCATCGGGACCGGGCCGCTCAGGCGGGCCATCGCGATCGAGGCTGCCGAGTCGCCCTCGAACGGGCGCCGGCCGGTGAGCAGCTCGAACAGGACGATCCCGAGCGAGTAGACGTCCGACCGTTCGGTCGCGGGCTCGCCCCGGGCCTGCTCCGGCGAGAAGTAGTGAACCGAGCCCAGGGTGGTCCCGGGCAGCGTCATCTGGGCCTCGCTGATCGCCCGGGCGATCCCGAAGTCGGTGACCTCGACCCGGCCGTCCTGGGCGAGCAGGATGTTGCCCGGCTTGACGTCGCGATGGATGATCCCGCGGACGTGGGCCGCGGCCAGCGCCCGAGCCGACTCGGCGGCGATCCGGGCCGCCTGGCGGGGCTGGAGTGGGCCGGTCCGGCGAAGCAGGGTGGCCAGATCCTCGCCGTCCACGTATTCCATCACGATGTATGGCCCGACCGGGTCCATCCCGAAGTCGTAGACCTGGACCACGTTGGGGTGGCTCAGTGATGCAACCGCCTGCGCCTCGGCTCGAAAGCGGGCGACGAAGTCGGGGTCGCGGCCATACTCCGGGCGGAGGATCTTGACCGAGACGTCGCGACCGAGCTGCGAATCGGTGGCCCGGTAGATGGTTGCCATGCCGCCCTGTCCGAGCAACTCGACGAGCCGGTACCTGCCGCCAAGAACGCTGCCGATCTCCGCCAAACGTTGATTCCTTTCGCCTGTGACGGGCGCGCCGTCGTTCGGCCGGCATCGTACCCCACGAAAGGACGACTGCCCGGCGCCCAGCGTGACGAACGAGCCGGCATGGTCCTAGAGCGGCACGCTCCGGAGGTAGTCCCGGAACTCGGCCGACAGGTCCGGCCGCTGGAGGGCCAGCTCCACCGACGCCTTCAGCCAGCCCATCGTGGTCCCGGCGTCGTAGCGGGTTCCCTCGAAGGCATAGGCGAAGACTTCCTGTTCCTGCATCAACGCCTCGATTGCGTCGGTCAGCTGGATCTCACCGCCGGCGCCACGCTGGGTCTGCTCCAGCTTCTCGAAGATCTTGGGCGTCAGGACGTAGCGGCCGATGATCGCCAGGTCCGACGGAGCGTCCTCCGGGTCGGGCTTCTCGACCAGGCCCTTGACCCGGTACAGCCGGCCATGATCGAGGTCGTTGCCGGCCGGCTCGGGATCGATCACGCCATAGCGGCTGGTCTCCTGGTGGGGGACCTCCATGACCGCGACGACCGACGAGTGGGTCTCGTTGTAGGCGTGGATCAGCTGGCCGATGCACGGCCGCTCGCCGACGACGACGTCATCCGAGAGGATCACTGCAAACGGCTCGTGGCCGATCAGTTCCTTGGCCATCAGCACCGCGTGACCCAGGCCGAGCTGCTCCTTCTGGCGCACGTAGGCAACCTGGGCCAGGTCGCTGATATGGCGGATCCGACGGAGCATCTCCACGTCGCCGCGCTCCTCGAGCAGGTGCTCGAGCTCGTAGCTGACATCGAAGTGGTCCTCGATCGCCCGCTTCTGGCTGGAGGTGACGATGATCACCTGCTCGATCCCGGCGGCCACGGCCTCTTCGACCGCGTACTGGATCACGGGTTTGTCGACGAGCGGGAGCATTTCCTTGGGCTGGGCCTTCGTGGCCGGCAGGAATCGCGTCCCCCAGCCTGCCGCGGGAAGGACCGCCTTACGGACTCGCATCGAACCTCGCACGCATGGGGACTGGGTCGGGGCAGTATACCGCCGGGCCTGCCTCAGCCCGGTGCCGGGACCTGGTTTGGGTGGGTAGGTGGGGCGTCGGCCGGGGTGGGTGCGCGCTGCAGGAGGACGCCGGCTGCGATCACGAGGGCGCCGCCGACGAGCTGGATCGGACCGAGCGTCTCACCCAGGATCAGGGCAGCCAGGACCGTCCCGGTCACCGGCTCGAGCATGGCCAGGATCCCCGTCCGGACGGGACCGATCAGCCGGATCGCGACGAGGAAGAGGACCGACGGCAGCCCGGCCCCGAGGAGCCCGGCGTAGACGAGGTAGGGCCAGACTGCCGGGTTCCGGAACGGCTCAGTGATCGCGTCGAATGAGCCCACCCCGAACGCGATCGCAGCATAGGCCAGTACGGCAATCCAGAGGAGGATCCCGGCGGCCTGCTCGGTCGGGATGCCGGCGTAGCCTCGGCTTGTCGTGATGTAGACCGTCTGGGCGATCGCGGCGAGGAAGGCCAGGCCGAGCCCAAGCGCATCAACGATGAGACCGGCCGAGGGATCGAGCTGGCCGAGGACGACAAAGGCCATCCCGGCCAGCGCCAGGCCCAGGGCGACGAGCTCGATCCGGTCCGGTCGCCGTCGCTCGACAACGTTGGCGACCACGGCCACGAGGGCAGGGTAGGTATAGAAGGCGAGCAGGGCCAGGGCCACCGTGATTCGCCCGAAGGCGACGAAGATGGCGAGGTTCAGGACGATCCCCGAGGCCGCCGCGATCGCCAGCGCCCCAACGGTCCGCCGGGAGAGCCGGCGAGGATTGATGATCGGGCGTCCGCGCCCACGGACCACCAGGATGACCACCGTCAGCAGGATCGCGCCGAAGACCGCCCGCCAGGTGGCGAAGCCGAGTGGGGTCATCCCCGCGTCGTAGGCCAGTCGTGACAGCGGTCCGAGGGTCCCGAAGCAGATCGCGGCAACGACGATGGCAAGTGTCCCGAGGATTTCCCGACGCCCCTGGCCCACACGCCCGACCGCCGATCGCGGACGGCTCAGTCGGCCGGCCGTTCGACCCGCTCCCTGCGCGGACCACGGATCCGGATCCGGGTGAACGGGATCCGGATCTCGCTGAAGACCTCGATCGAGACGAGGAAGCCGGCGAACAGGAAGACGACTCCCAGGAACTTGCCGAACTGGAAGAACTCGGTCGAGCCGAACCGGTTGAGGCTGTCGGTGATCGTGGGAATGAACGCCCCGAGGGCAATCAGGGCGGTCGCCGGCGCGCGCGAATGGATCCGCCCCGTCACCAGCGCCCGGGCCGCCCCAGGCAGCGACACCACGAAGTTGACCACGATCGCGACGGGCGCGATGAGCAGGTTGAACAGGAACTGGTCACCCGGCTGATTCGGGTCGAGGGAGTAGGGCAGGACCCGCTTCTTGGGCATGAACACATAGGTCGAGAAGATCGCCCCGATGAACAGGACAAACGCCCCCGTGATGTTCAGGAATGGGGTCAGCAGCCGGAGCGTGCCCGGAAACAGGTCGCCGACCGGTACTTGGGTGACCGGGTTGAGCTGAAAGCCCGGCGCCGGCAGGGTCACCGTTGCCATCAGGACGAGGGACAGGAGCGTGGCGCCGACAACGGCCAGGGCCGCCATGTACGGCCAGCGCTCATTCTGGAAGTAGGTCTCGACCCCAATCGCGATGGCCAGCACGAGAGCAGCGATCAGGTACAGGATTGGCGCTGATCCGGCGCCTGGATACTGGTACTTCGCCTCGGTCAGGAAGGTGAACAGCCCGGCCAGGAACAGGCACAGGGCGAAGGTGTAGCCGAAGCGGGTCTTGCCCAGCAGGAACGCCGTCCCGAGCCCCAACCAGCCGGCGGTCCAGACCGCCCCGGTCAGGTACCAGGCCCGGTACAGCAACTCGTTCCAGCCGGCAGCCCCGGCAATCGCCTCGCAGCCGGACGCGATCCCGAAGAAAAGCATGCCGATCGCCCAGATCAGCTGGTAGGCCCGCCGCCGGGTTCGCCACTGGTCGAGGAGGGCCACGCTGAACAGGATCGCCAGGATCGAGGTGACGGCCGGCAGCAGGACGCTCATCTGACCGGTCCGCTCAGGCGGGCACGAACTCGTGAGCGTCGCGGTGGATCCCGTCGCACAGGCCCCAGCGTGGCTCGTCCCCCGGAATCGGCACCGGTCGCATGATCTCGCGGACGGTCCCGAGCCGGCAGAAGAGGTGGCCGCGGGCCGCCATCCAGCGTCGAACGTGGGCAGGATCGCCGTGGAACTGGAAGGGCCCCGGGTTGAGCACGGGTCGCTCGGACCAGTTGGCGGGAACCTCGGTGGCCACGATGTCGAGCAGGTTGATTCGCCAGGGCGTGCCCTCGATCAGCTCAAGGCAACCGTCGCAGCGGCGGGCGCTGTTGTCCTTGACGATCGTCGTGATCCGGACGCCCATGATCTCCATCGCGCCGATCCTAGCACCTGTCCCGTCCCGAGACGGTGACCGCCGGCCGGTGGTGTTGGTGCTACGGGATCGAGCGGTCGAACCAGGTCCCGCCGGGCCCGGCGTAGTTCGCGCCCTCGCCCCACACGGCAATCGTTGCGCCCCGGTTGGTGATGGCCACCTCGCCGTAGTCGCCGTACGGCTGGGCATAACCCGCCGCCGACTTGTACAGGGCGCCGGTGCTCCGGTTTGACAGGCGCACCTCCGCCGACCAGGTCCGGCCCCCGTCGGTCGATCGCCGGAACCAGGTGTTCCAGCCCGCGGCTCCGTTGCGATCGTCCTGGTACCACAGCCGGAAGTCGCCATGGCCCGTCCCGACTGCGGCGCCGAAGGCCGCGTTCGTCCCGCTCGGACCGCCGTCGATGTCGGTCCGACGCGACCAGGTCAGGCCACCGTCACTGGACGCCCGGACGTAGACGCGCTGCGGCCCGGCTGTCACCGAGGCAGCCTGGTACATCACGACAAGCCGGCCCGTGGCATCGATTGCCATCGGCGACGAGGGCCCGTAGAACTCGAGTGGACAACCATCGGAGACACAGGGGGGCTGCTGCTGAACCGTGTCGATCAGGACGGTGTGCCAATGCTTGCCGCCATCGCCCGACCTGATCGCCTCGATCCGGACTGGACCGGTGCTGGCCTGCGTGTAGCTGGTCTCGGCGAACGTCACCGTGCCGTTCCCTGCGACCGCACCCGAGTAGGCGAACCAGTAGCGGGTGTCGGCGTTTGTCTTGATCGGCTTGGCGAACGTGGCCCCGGCGTTGTGCGAGACCGAGATGTACGAATCGCTCGAGTTCCAGGCGATGTAGACATCGTGGCCGGTGGGCGAGATGGCCAGGGCGGGTTTGTCGCCAAAGGCGATGGCGGCCGTCTTGAGAGTCAGCGGACGCGTCCAGGTCTGACCGTGGTCGGTCGATTTCGCGAAGACGACGCCGGGCACGAAGTCATTGAGCCATGCGGCGTAGACGGTGCCGTCCGTGGCAACCTCGATCTGGGGGTCGTTCTGGCCGGTGACGCCCTCACAGGCGCAGATGAAATGGTCCGAACCGAAGGACCGTCCGCCGTCCTTGGAGATGCGCAGGATCAGGGCGGGGTCCGGGCAGCCGACGCAGGCCTTCTTGCCGCCATACCGGGTGGTGACGATGTAGACGTAGGGGGCCGCCGGGTCGGCGGCCACGGCCGGCTCCCAATCGTCGTTGGACCGGGCTCCGATGAGTTGCTCGCCCGACCAGCCGCGGTGCGCCCCATCAGGGGCGGGAGCCTGGACCGCGAGAGGCGTGCCCGCCGGCCGGCCGGCCGAGGCCGCCTGATCGCCGACATGGGCGTCCGCGGCCACGGCGAACCCACCGAAGGCCAGCACGGTCGAGGTGACGATCGCCATGATCCGGTACATCGCGCCCTCCAGGAGGTCTGCTTCTTGCCTGCACCCGCGACAACCTAGCAGAACGATGGAGCGAGCCGGACGCTCGTCTCGGTGTTCGGGCCGTCCGGTGGCGGCAATGCCAGTAACTCTCTCGCCATTGCGGCGTCGGTAGAGCAAGATGTTCGCAGGCGACCACGCTGGCAAGCCTGTCTCGGGCAGCCCCGAAGCCGAGATGACAAGCGATGCAACCATCGAGGAGCCCATTCCGACGGATCCTTCACGAGGGCCTGGCCTCGTTCGTGGGCTTCGGCCGCGGGATCTGGCTGTTCCCTCTCGACGCGACCTTTCGGACGGTCGGACTCCGCTACGGCTGGATCAAGGCTCTCTTCGTCCTCGTCCCGGCCCCGCTCCTGCGGATCATCGGCCGGCTCCGGGCCGAACGGGCCGCCTGGCGAGCAACCCGGAACGTGCCGGCCTACGGCCGATTCCTGGCCGACGCGGCGGTCGATGTCGACAGTCTTTTCCCGCTCGGAATCCTGGAGCACCTGCCGGAAACGGACAAGCGCAGCTACGTCGACCGATTCGGCCTGCTCGAACGCTGCGTCGGCGGGCAGGTCCCGTTTCCGGGCACCACGATCGATGAGTCGAGCGGTTCGACGGGAACGCCCTACAACTGGATCCGCGGGTCACGCGAGCGGCTGGTTGCCCACCGCAATATCGGGTTCTTCGCCCGCTACGCCTTCGGGACGGCGCCACTCGTCACGATCAATGCGTTCTCCATGGGAGCCTGGGCCGCCGGCTTCAACATGAGCCTCGGGATGATGCGCCACGGGATCGTCAAGTCGACCGGGCCGGACCTCGACAAGATCCTCTCGACCCTGCGCTACCTCGGGCCCGGCTACCGCTACCTCATCTCGGGCTACCCGCCCTTTCTCAAGCACCTCCTCGACGAAGGCGACCGAGTCGACTTCCCGTGGGCGGACTATCGCCTGAATGCGCTGGTCGGCGGCGAGGGCATGAGCGAGGAGTTGCGCGATCACCTGCTGGGGCGCTTCGAATCCGTCTACTCGGGCTATGGGGCGACGGACATCGAGATCGGGATGGCCGGCGAATCGCCGGTCAGCATCGCCGTTCGGCGCCTGGCCCGTGCTCGGCCCGAGCTCCGCCAGGCCCTGTTCGGGACCGATTCCCGACTGCCGATGGTGTTCCAGTACAACCCACTCATCCACTACCTCGAGGTCAACCCGGCCGGCGAGGTCGTGTGCACGGTGAGCCGGCTGGACCTGCTGTCACCGCGGATCCGCTACAACGTCCATGACCGGGGTGGGATCGTCGCCTATCGGGCCGTCGCCCGGACGCTGGCGAGCTTCGGTTACGACATCGAGGAACTCCACGCGGCCCCGGAAGTTGCCGGACCGCGCGGGCCGCTGCCGTGGGCCCGGCCGATTCCCCTGCCCTTCGTTTGGATCCATGGCCGTTCTGACGCCACGATCAGCGTGATGGGCGCGAACATCTACCCCGAGGACATCGAGGTCGTGCTGTACCGCGACCCGGATGTGGCCCGCCGACTGCATTCGTTCCTGCTTAGCGTTATTGCCGACGCCCAGGGGACGCCCCGACCGTGCGTGACCCTGGAGCTGGTCGACCCGGCCGGTGTCGACGACGCCTGGCGCGCCCGGACCGCGGACCTGCTCCGCGACGGGCTCGTCGCGCTCAACATCGACTACCGCTCCTCGATCGTCGAGTTCCCGGCGGCGATGGAACCGATCGTCGAGACGTACGCGATCGGCCAAGGTCCCTTCGCGGCGGATGCAGGCCGGATCAAACAGCGCCGGGTCGCGCCGGCATAGCCGACGTTGGTGCCATCTTTGGTCCGGCGCCACTCGGGCCAACCACGATGAGGGAACGCATGGAGCCCGTCCCGCCAACGGCCGTCCGACTGGCCATGGCTCCCGAGGTGGAACAGGCCCTGGCCAGCCAGGCCCGCGGTCGTCGCCTCTTGATCGACTGGTTCGCCACTCGCTGCTGCTCGAACGTCGCGGTTGGCGACGTGGACTTTCGCTGGCAAGCGCCCGACCGGCAGATCGAACCCGGGGCGGTCCGGGTCGAGGGCATCACTGGGTTCGAAGTCTGGCTCCGGCCCGAACTCGTCGGGCTGTTCGCCCGCGCCCGAGCCCGGGTCATCCTGACTGGGTTTGGTCGGTGGCGCCATCCAAGCGTCGTCGTTGAGGATGGTGACGCCTGGATCGACTTCTTCGCGGCCTGCCCGATGCGATCGACGTTCGGACGCTGACCAGGGATCAAGGCCGGCACGAAGCTGACAGGCGGAGGCAGGTGGGCTCAGGCGCGCAGGCCGATACCGAGCGGGTATCGTGCATCGCGATGGCCTACCGAGTCGACCCTCGCGTGGACGCGTACATCAACGGTCTGCCCGGCTGGCAGCAGACGATCTGTGGTCAGGTTCGCGATCTGGTCCATGCGGCTGACCCAGATGTCGTCGAGACAATCAAACGCACCGATCGCCCGTATTTCGTCCTGGACGGCAATGTCTGCGCCCTGCTGGCCACCAGGGACCACGTGAACGTCTTCCTGTACGACGGCGGGATTGTCCCGGATCCGGAGCGAATCATCACCGCCGGCCACGGCAACCAGACGGCGCGGACCGTCGCCATCTACCAAGGCGAACCGATCAATGGGTCAGCCCTCGGCACGATGTTCAGACAGATCATCGCCAATAACCGGGCGGGCGGCTGGCGCAGGTTGAAGCGAGAAGCCTGAGCGCAGGTCGCCGAACGGCACTTCACGACGGTCTTCCTAGCCGTTGGGCGGTATGTCACGCTCTGGCCGCGCCCCCCGGCGACGCGCCCGCGGACGGGCGGCGAGGCACGCAACGAGCGCTACCACGCCCGCCAGCCCGACGATGAACGGGGCATTCGGTCCGTTGCTGGCGTTCGGGCCAGCTCCGATCGCCTCGGCCGTTGCCGTGTCCGGTGGTGCACCGGCCAGCAGGTAACCACGAATCTCCCGGCCCTTCGCCGAATCGAGCTCGACGAACGTGCCGTAGCCCGTGATCACATCAAACCGGCTGGGCAGGATCGAGACCGAGCCCACAATCGGGCTCGGCCCACCCGGTGGCGCCGGGATGATCGAGAACGCGCATGGGCCCGGGGTGGGGCCAATCGTTGGAGGAGCGACCTGGCCGACGCAGAAGGCGACCCGAGTGATCGGACTGGTCACCCCCGCGAAGGTGACCCGGTAGGTCAGGACAGTCCGGTCGGGGTTGATCTTGATGACGGCCAGTCCTCTACCGCCTGGGCTCGACTGCGGGTCCTCGACGGCCCGGCTGAGGGGCGCATAGAAGTCCACCGGTTTCGTGGCGGCCGCGACCGTCGATGGTACGAAGAGACAGGCGATCAGGACCAGGCCGCTGATCCGCATCTTTCCACCCTCCAGTTACACGCTGGACGACCGCCCGGCGGCCGGGCGATCCTCCAGCAATCTTGCCGTCCCTGGCGCTACCTCCGCAGGGTCACCGTTCGGTCCACCTCGGTGTTCGCGCAGGAGAATGCTCCGCACGCGAAGCCGAAGACGGAGACCGTGGCCTTGCCGCCACCGAACTTCCCGGTCGTGCTCGAGACCTCGACCGACCAGGGCCGGGTCGTCCCGTCGCAAACGAAGTCGGTCCAGCCGTCCGCGGTGAAGATGAACCGACCGATCGTTTGGGTCACCTGGAGGTTGATGTTGTTCTTGCCGAACTCGTCCCCGCCGGAGCAGGTGATGGTCCCCCGGATCGTGGCTGACCCGGCCTTCGGGTTGAAGCTCCCCGTCGCATTGACCGTGAGCGCGATGGTCGGCGGTGGCGGTGCCGGGAAGACGCTCAGGATGAGGTTGCCCCCGATCCCGGTCCCGTCCAGCTGGTCATCGAACGCCAGGATTGTGTAGGTGACCCCGGCGCTCAACGAGAAGCCGAGGACCTCGCCGCAGTTCTGGTATGTGAAGCTGCCCGGGCCTCCCGTCAGGAGGATGAGTCCAGCGGAGTAGTTCGACGCGCTGGGATCGAAGATGACGCCGCCGTCGACGGTCGGGGTGTACTCGAACCACACGCTCGCATCCACGGCGGGCGCGCCGCATCCGGCGTTGGCCTCGAGGTCGAGGGCATCGGTCGAGGCCGGCGTCGTGTCGATTGATGTGCTGAACGGCAGCGTCGCGATTGTTGTCCGCCCGGCATACACGTCGTTGCCCGGCGATGCGGCCAGGACCGGCACGACGAGACCGAGGCTGAGCAGGGCCACGAGGCTGATCAGGAGTCCGAGGCGTTTCACAAGCCGTCCTCCGGCGATCGTGGGCAGCGTCACATGGCCGGCGATCGCCGCGGAAGTCAGGGCGAGGCGCGAGAGCGGCTTTGCCATACGGGACATGCGGAATCCTCCCAGGGGTGGCCGCGGGGTCCCGCAGCGCTGGTCACCAGACGCGCCGGTGGTCCGCGTGTTACCCCGCGGTCGACGACCGCACCGGCCGAAGCAGCGAGGCAGAGCAGAGCCACATGCGCCGCTCCGCGGTCAGACCGCAGTCAGCCCGTAGTCAACCCGGAGTGCGTCGCCGCCAGGGTGGTGAGACCAACGCACCGCAGGGGTACGAACGATGTTGAATGCACGGGAGCTCAACGGCCGGACCGAAGAACCGAGTCTGATCTGCGACATGATCTCGACCGCCTTCCGCGACCATTCTGCGGCGATCCGCGGGGGTGCTCTACGCTTGACGCGCGATCCTGAGGTCGCGGCCGACGTGACGCAGGAAGCGTTTCTACGTCTCTTCGCGGAGGCCCAGGCAGGCCGCTTTCCCGATAACGTGGGTGGCTGGCTGTACCGGACCAGCACCAATCTCGTCATCAGCCGGGCGCGCCGGGCGGCCGTTGCTCGCCGATTCGAGCCCCGCCTCGTACGTTTCGACGGGCCGCCAGAACCAGATGCCCTGGCCATCCTGAACGAGCAGTACCAGGAACTCCAGCTTGGCCTGACTCGATTGTCAGCAACGGAGCGGGTGGCCCTCACCATGGCAGCCAACGGGGCAAGCGGCGAGGACATCGCGGTCCATCTCGGCCGCAGCCACGGCGCGACGCGGACGCTCCTCTCGCGTGCGCGCACTCATCTCAGAACTGCACTGGTCAGCTTGGAGCCCGCCCGTGATCCGGCCGCGCGGCAGGCGTTGTGATGACCATTCCCTCGCGCCGAGGCGTTGTAGCCGGGGCCTTCATCGCACTCGTCGTACCGCTGGCCTCCCTGGTACTCGCCGGGCTGGTTGAGAACGGCCTCGCACCGTACGCGGAGATGCACGACCGCCTGAGCCTGTTTGGCCTGTTCGACTGGATCTCGCTGTTTCTCCTTGGCCCGATCGGCATCGCCGTGGTGGGCAGGTCGGCTGGCCTTCGCCACCCGAGCGCCTGGGTCGCGTTGATCCTCGTCAGCGTTCCCGTCCTGGTTGCCGTGTGGTTCGCCGGAGCGGCAAGTCTCAGCGGCGCGCTCGGGAACCCGTTCTGAGTCTCCTCGTTCTGGTGGGGCATTCCGCCGGATCGCAAGACCCAGCTCGACATCGGCATGTGGGGCCTGGCGATCCTCGGGTCGGTGGCCGGGACCATAGCCGCGCGGCGTGTCGGGAGCGGAAGCGCAGCCGATATTCGTTGAGTGCCGCTTCGAATGGACACCCTTCGCCGGGCATGCCAAGATGCCGGCCTCGGTCAGATCGCGCTCGTCTGTGAATCGAACGCCAGTCGCCCGACACTGGAGTTCCGCCGCGACGCGTTGGTCGACGCCTGACGAGGCGTCGCGCCGAGGACGGAGGCCCGAGGAATGCTGACTCCCGGTCAGCTGGAAGTGGCGGCCCATAGCCTCACCGCGGTCCTCAGCATCTGGCTTGGACTTACGGTGCTCACTCGGTCCAGGGCGGCCCCGGCGCGGGTGTTCAGCTTCCTCTCCTTTGCGCTGGTCGCCTGGAGCAGCAGCATCATCCTTGAGCGCCTGTCAACGTCCTTGTCGGCCGTCCAGGTGGGCCACGCCGTGGAGGAATTCTCGGCGGCCCTGATCATCGCGGCCACCGCCCACTTTTCCCTGGTGATCGCAACCGAGGGCCACCCGTCGCGCCGCCAGATCCAGGTGCTGGCCGTCGCCTACCTACTGAACGTCTTCTTTGCTCTGCCCGGCATCCTGAATCCGGCAACCCCGATCGCGCTCAGCGCTCCACACCTGAGCCTCGGTCCCGTGCCGGGGACAGCGCTCGGCTGGGCCTGGATCGCAACGCGTCTGGCAACCCTGTTGGGTGGCGCGGCCTGGCTCCTGACGGCATTCCGACGGACAAGGCGGGACGATCCTCGCCGCCGTCAGCTCGGAGTAACCCTTGCCACGGTTGCTGTCGGAGCGCTGGGCGGGATCATCCGTCTGCTGTCCTCGGTCGGCCAGACTGATCCCTGGATTGGTGTCTCCCTGGTGACCGTTGCCATGGTCCTATCGGCTTCGGTCGTATTCTCGGCAGGGGTCTTCTTCGCGCCCGACGTCGCGGGCAGGGCGTTCTGGACCTCGCTGGTCCTTGGGCTTGGCTTGTTCCTGCTGGTTGGGGCGCTGCTGGCCGTGGACGCTGCCAGCCGCGGTCCTCTCGGCCTCGACCTTCCGCTGCTCACGATCATGGCGCTCGTGGTCACGATCGCCGTCTACGAGCCTGCGCTCGCATGGGGCCGGGCCCGCCTCGGCGGTCGATCGGCTGCGGCGATGGCTCGCGAACGCCTGCTCACGGCCCTCGGCCAGCCGACATTCACCGGGCAGGCCGCCGATGCGGGCGTGCAGCCGGCGCTCACCCGGGTGGCCCATGCGCTGGACCTGGCAGGAGCGGTCGTGGTCCGGCGCGATGGATCGATCGCCGCCTCCGAAGGGAACGCTGTGGATCCAGCGACGGCACCCGCGATTAGCCTGGTCGCACACGACGAGGTCATGGGCGAACTTCGAGTGGGCACGACCGTCTCCGGCCTCCCGCTCAGTGCCGGCGACCAGGAGCTCCTTCGCCTGTCGGCGGCCTACGTTGCCGAGGCCCTGCGAACAGGTCGCCGGGAAGATGAACAGGCAGCGGCGCTGAACGGTCTGTTCCAGGACCGGGCCCACGTCGAGTCAAGCGCCACGCGGCTGCATGAGGCGCTCGTCCGTCGATCCGCAGGTCCGTCCGGGTTGCATGTCTTTGCGCTGGGTCCCCTGCGGGTGGAACGGGGAACGGAACAGATTCAACGCTGGGGAGGCGAGAAGGCTGGAACGCGGCAGGCCCAGGCGTTGTTCGCGTTCCTGTTCGACCGAGGCGAGCGCGGCGTGGCCAAGGACGAAGCACTTGAGTTGATCTGGCCGGATACCAACGTCGAGCGGGCCGACCTTGCCTTTCATCGCACCCTGGGAGGCCTGCGTCACACGCTCGATCCCGACGGCAGCGGTGGCAAGCACGGGATCCGGTTCTACAACGACCGATATCGGCTGGACCCGGGCGTCGTCCAGTGGTCGGACGTTGCGCTGTTCCTGGCCCGACTCGATGAGGCGCGGGTCACGACGGAGCATTCGGATGTTGTTCGACTGCTTGAAGAGGCCCGTGCGCTGTATCGGGGTGAATACCTCGATGACTGCCCGTTTTACGGCGACAGTGTCTTCGTCGAGGACCGGCGTGCGTCCCTCAGGGGCAGGTCCATCGATCTGCTCATCGCACTCGGTGAGGACTACGAGGCGTCCGGCGATCGTGCGTCTGCAGCGGCCGCGTATCGCGAAGCCGTTGCCGCCGCAGCTGACGGCTGTCCGCCGGCTCAGGCCGGCCTGGCCAGGTTGGCCGCCCGAAGTTGACGGTGGGCGTTCGGGCCGTAGTCCCGCCGCATGACTGCCGCAGTGGCCATGCCCGAAGGTGAGGTCAGAAGGCGCCGGTTGAGGCGGCCTCAGCCCTCAGGAGTCCCTGACATGCGAGTAAGACGGATCGGCGGCACACTCGTTGCCCTCGGTGGTGTGGCCATCCTGCTGGCGCTCGGCGTCGGTTGGAGCGTCCTGATCGTCGCGGCGGTCGTCCTTGTCGGCCTGGGTCTGGCGATCCTGTCGCTGACCGGGCCGGGGCCACTCCCTGACTGGTCGCGGCTGGCCGGCCTGCGACTGTCTGCACTCGGGCTCGCCGCCTTCACCGTCGCGGCACTTGGGCTCGATTACCTGCACCCGGCTGCGGGGCCCGCTGGCGAGGCGCTGATCGTGGCGATCCTGCTCAGCATCGTTCTGACCGGTGTCGGGTCGGTCCTGATCGGGGCAGCGGCAGTGCGCCTGATCTGGGGCCAGCGCGTGGAGGGCCAGAGGGTGCGCCGGATTTCGCGCGGAGCGCTCGCGCTCCTGGCTGCGACGACACTCCTGGGCGTGACCGGCTATACCGCTTACGTCGGCGCAATCGGATCCGACCAGCTCGCGCATCCTGCCGGGAACCAGGACTGCCGGACGCCGCTCGTCCGCTACGGCTGGACGTACCAAGGCGTGAACTACGACATCGCCGACGACGGCGTACTCCAGCGCCAGAACCCGGACATGGAGCATTGTGCCAGCCAGGGCGCCACAGCCGGCAACCAGGTTGTCACGTCGGATGGGGTGCCGATCGGAGGCTGGTACATCCCCGCGGGCGATGGCACGGGTCCCGCAGGTCCAACCGTCGTCCTGGTGCACGGCTGGGGCGCCAACAAGAGCGAGGTCCTGAAGTACGCGGTCCCGCTCCACGCCAGATTCAACGTCGTGGCCTTCGATGAGCGCGATGGCGGCCGCAGCGGCCGGGCCGACAGCACGTTCGGGCTGCGCGAGCGGTACGACGTCGAGGCAATCATCGACTGGCTCGAGAAGACCAAGCACCCGGCCCACATCGCGCTGATGGGGAACTCCATGGGCGGCGGAGCGGCGGCCCGAGCTGCAGCTGTCGACCCGCGCATCGAGGCCCTTATCCTGGATTCAACGCACGCCCACGTCTCGAACATCCTGGAGCGACGGCTGGTGGTCGACGCCGGCCATCCAGCATTGCCCGGGACACCGGCGATCCTGGCCGGGATCTGGGTCCGGACGGGCCTCGATCTCACCGAAGCCGACCCGATCGCGGCCGTCTCCGCACTGCGTCACCGCCCGCTCCTGCTCATTCACGGCGGCGCCGACGTGCACGACCTGCCGGCAGTCAGCGTGGATGCGATCTACGCGAGGGCGCTGGACTCAGGCGTGCCGGTCGAGCGGCACATTTGCCCTGGCGCCACCCACGGCATGGTCATCGACACGTGTCCCGCTGAATGGGGGCAATGGGTCGTCGCATTCCTCAACCGGGCATTCCAACTGCCGGGCTGAATTTGGTCGTAAGCAGGCCTCCGCGATTCGGAGCCCAGACAGGGACTCGAAGATGATTTCAGATGTCAGGATTCGACCCTTCGTGGGGACCACACTGAACGTACGCGACGACCGTTAGACACGGCACCGCGGTCGGCCCCCGCTGTGTCCTAGCAAGGCCGATCCCAGAGCTTCGCCCGCCAACTCAGCGCCTTGGGCCTCGGCTCAGGTCAGCTCAGTAGGTCTTGAAGCTGCCGCAGACGACGTCCCCGGCCAGGTGGATCGTGTGCGGCGTAGCGGTCGCGCCTGTGGCCAGCGTTTCAACGAAGTCTGCATCGACGTGGGCCCGGTCGGCGCTCATGCTGACCGAGCCGGCTGGGGCGATCGTGTACGAATGCAGGCCCGACCCGGTCTGGAGGTAGGTGTAGACGCCCGACCTGCTGGGCGACAGGCTCACGATCATGGCGGTCGGGCTGGTGCCCGAGGTGATGATGCCGCTCACCGAAACGCTGTTGCCATACGCGGCACTGACATTGCAGGTCACCTGGAAGATGCTGAACGGGCCATTGATCGCCCCTTCAGCGGAGGCACCCGAAAGGACGATCGTGGACGTGCCCGCAGTCTGACCGGCGCAGTCCACGGATCCGGTCACGTGCTTGATCGTGCCCAGGGTGCCCGGCTTCTGGCCGGACGAGGGCACGATCGCCAGGTCAGAGTCGAACGTGGCCCCTTTCGTCGCATCGAAGCTCGTGACGCCGGTGCCCTTGAACTCACGATCGGTGTAGCCCGTCCCCGAGCCGGCGCGCTCGCTCACCCCGATGGAACCTGGGGCCAGGGTGATCAGGACAACGGCCTTGGCATCCGGTGAGGCGGCAAAGAAGATGATGTCCCGGCCGCTGAACGTGGGGTTAAGGCAGGTGATCCCGTAGCTGCTCGTCCAGGTCCCGGTCACGTTCGTGTCGCCGGCGGCTGTCAGGGCAAAAGTGGCCGGAGCCGGGCCGGTTGACGCCGCGGCCGACGGCGAAGCCACTGCGCTTGGGCTGGCCGATGGGCTCGCCGCACTGGGCGAAGCCACGAGACCTGGGCTGACCGATGGGATCGCCGCACTGGGTGAGGACGCGGGGCTGGAGCAGGCGCCTGCCACGCTCGCCAATGCCAGACCCGAAATGATCACGCGGAGTGCGGTGCGTCGTACCGGGGTCGCCATTCTTCTTGAACTCCCAAGATGCGAGGCGACAGCGTAACCGCCGGCGCTGCTGCGCTATCTGCGGGCCGATCCGGTCCAGACGTATCGGACGGCCCCATCGTCGGCACAAGCGAGCGTACGGCGGTAGTTGCCGGCGGGTGCGTCGATGGTTGGCGGGAAGTCGGTAACGGACTCTTGCTCACCCGCTCGAGGTCCGCCAACGAACTCGATCCTGGGTTGCGGGACTCCGGGTCCGTCTCCCGGCAAGTACTCGATCTTGAGCTTCATTCTCAGGGTTTCACCTGCATCGCATCAGGACCGATGATATCCGTCGTCGGTGGTCCGTTGAGGCCGAGGCTCAGCGTACCCGGTGGAAGCCGCGCTGGCGGTTGGAGGCCGTGGTCGAGCCGGACCGAGCCGTCGCCGGTCGCCGAGTGCCGACGTAACGGGCCCGCCCGCCTGACCGTCAGGACACACGTGGACAGACATCGAACTCGCAGGTCCGCTGGCCGCCTCATCGTGGTTTGCACCTCGTTGATGGCGCTGCTCCTGGCAGCCTGTGGTCCCGCGAGCCACCTGTCGGCGCCTGGCGCCGCAGCCAGAGCGGGGGAGCTTCTCGACCCGGGCAGCCTCGCCCCCTGGTCAGGCCGAGATCATCCCGGCCAGCGCCCGGTTCGTTCGGGGCTCGGTGACCGACGAGAGCCTGGTCTTCGAGCTCGTGGCCGATGCATCGATCGTCTTTCATCTGGCCGCCCGGAACATCATTGCCTCGACCAGGAACCCGCGCGACGACTTCGAGACGAATATCGGGGGAACCCTGAACGTCCTCCTGGCGGCCCGCGAGTCACACCCGGACCGGGTCGTCTACGCCGGATCGGCCAGCGTCTATGGCAATCCGCGTTCGATCCCGATCAACGAGGACGATCCGGTCACGATGCTCTCGCCCTACGCCGTCAGCAAGATGGGCGGCGAACACTACTGCCAGGCGTTCTACGAGAACTTCGGGGTGCCGGTGGCGATCGTGCGCTATTCGAATGTGTACGGGATCGGCCAGCGCCCGGACAACCCGTACTGCGGCGTGGTCTCCAAGTTCTTCGCCAGCGCGATGGCCGGCGAGCCACTCCAGATCCACGGCGACGGGATGCAGACCCGCGACTTCACCTATGTCGATGATGCGGTCGAGGCGACCCTCCTGGCCGGGGTCCATCCCCGGGCGGAGGGCGAAGTCTTCAACATCGGGACGGGCATCGAGACGAACGTCAACGGCCTCGCCGAGGCCATCGGCCGGGCCCTCGATCGCCCGATCGAGATCAACCACATCGATCGTCGCGACATCGACAACATCCGGCGACGGGTGGTCAACATCGAGAAGATCCGGCGGATGCTCCACTGGCCGCCGCAGATCACCCTGGATCGAGGCCTGACCGAGACGGCCCACTGGCTCGCGGACGAGAAGTTCGTCCAGACCCACAGCGCGATCTCGTCGGAAGGCTGAGCCGGCCTCGGCCACGACCGACCCGCGGATCAACCCGCGTGGGTCAAACCTCCAATCGTCAGGTACCGTCGGTTCATGCAGGGAAGCGTCGTCAGACGCGCCGAAGACGCCAGATCTCCTCGGCGGGCCATCGACGGGCCCACGCCAGTTCCTCCGCCGACCGGTAGGTGCTCTCCGCCTCGGCAGCGGGTCGCAGCTCGATCAGATCCTCAATGGCGAAGCCATTGGCGTGGAACAACCCGATCCACTCGCCATACGGCAGCTGGAAGACAACGTCCTCGCCATCGTCGATCGCGTGAATCCCGAAGTAATCGAGCACCAGGCGATCGCCGACCGTATCGGCGCCGATGGGCCAGCAGATCGTCTCGATGGGCGTGTGATGGTTGAAGGCGAACAGGCCGCCCGGTCGCAGCAGCCGCGCCGCCTCGGGAACCGTCCGGTACGGGTCGGCGAAGGTCATCGCCCCGTGGTCGCAGAAGACGATGTCGAACGACGCATCTGGCAGCGGCACAGCTTCGGCGCTGGCGTGGACCAGCGGGAAGTCGACTCCGGCCTCGGTCATCAGGCGCCGAGCGTGGTCGAGCTGGCGCCCGGACAGGTCGAGGCCCACGGGACGGGCGCCACGCTGCGCGAGGGCGATCGACCACTGCGCGGCGCCGCAGCCGAGCTCAAGGATGTCCCGCCCGGCGATCTCGCCAAGGATCTGGAGCCGGGCCTCGGGGATCCCAGTGGTTCCCCATGCAGGTCCATCCTTGGCGTCCAACTGGCCGCCGTGCAGGGCCTGGTATTCGTCGCTGAACCTGTCCCACGACGCTTCATTGCGGGCAGCGTGCGCATTCAAGGGCGACTGGCCTCCATGGTCGGCAGGCACTGGTGAACTGTACGACGCCCGGCAGCACGACGGCCGGGGATGGCCGCCGTGCGAGTGAGCTGGACCTACTTGAATTGGAACGAGGTGATCACGGGCATCGCCTGGGCCGCGAAGGCGGTGAACGGAGATGAGGTGTCCGTGCTCACGACGATGGCCATCAGATCGCCACCACCAAGATCCAGCAGGATGACCCGCTGGCGCTGGGCAGTACCAACGATCCCGACGATCTGCCCCCCGGGGTGGGCCAGGTAGTCGACCTCCGGCCCCGGTCCCCCGGGGCACCTCGTCTTCCAATCCGGGCTGAGGCGGATATCGATCCACTGGCCCTGGTGGCCGTCAATCACGGTCGCCGTTGGGCTGCTCGTGACGAGACCGGGCACCTGCTGGAGCCACCCAATCTCCGCGTCCACGGTCCGCGGGACGCCGGAATCCACCCCTTGCGAGCAGGCCACCTTCTGGGTCAGGGGCGCGGGCTGCGTGACGAGCAGGATGCTCCGGCTGCCCTCGGCATCACCGGCCAGTACATGGCCATAGTCGCTCGATGGTGTCAGCCCAAACGTGGACGGCCAGTCGGACGAATTCGCCCAGCCGTCGGGGACCGTGTAGGTCACCGCCCCGAAGACGGGCCCCCAGGTATCGTCAGTCTTGATCCGGGGCGAGATGTACTGCGACTGGTACGTGCCGGCCGCGACATCGCCAAGACAATCGGTTTGGGTGTCTTTACAGCCATCCAGCCACCACGTGCCGGGCACGGCGCCCAACCGCGTCACGCAGTCGTCGCGCACGGCGGTGAGTGTCAGCGTCCGGCCGTCCGAGGTGAGCGACCAGTAATACAGGCCAACATTTCCGGCCTGGCACAGGACATCGGTTCCAGTCGTCTCGAGTCGAATCGCCTGGCCGCCAATCGCTGATGCCGGTGAACCCAGGAATGGATCACCGTTGCGGTTGGACGGGGTCATTTCGAAGGCGCCAGAGCTGAACAGGATCGAGGTGCCCGAGTCGGCGGCGACCCCCGGCAGGGAACGATTCCCGCCCATCCAGCGACCATTGAGCCGTGTGGGCCACGGGTCGCCGGCTGCGACCTGGGTCGATGCCGCGCTTGGCGACAGAGCTGCGGCCGGTGATGGGACTGGCGATGGCGATGGGGCCCCGACGTTCGAACTCAGCCCGCGGCCGATCAACAGCACGGCGCCGAACGCCACCGCGATCACCGCCGCGGCGGCAGCGACACGGAGATTGCGATTCATGCTGGGAAACCTCCAGGGAGGCCGTCGCACCGGCCGCCGCACTTGCGGCGTCGTTTCGATGGCGCGGAGGACGGCCTCGATCGTCCGGTCCGGGGCTCCGTTCGGACTGAGCTCGAGCCAGGCTCGGGCGAGTCGGTCGAAGTCACGTTCGGTGGTCATGCGAGCCGCCCTTCGGGGATGACCGGTGCCGTGTCGGCTTCGATCGCCGCCCGCAGCGTCCGGGTTGCGTAGTGCAAGCGCGAGCGGGCCGTCCCGGTCGGGATGCCGAGCGTGTCGGCGATCTCAACCAGGGGCAACCCGAGATGGTGATGGAGGACGAAGATCGCGCGGTGCTCCATCGATAGCCGCCGGAACGCCCGATCGAGGGTGTCCCGTTCAACGATCGAGATGAGGGCTGGATCCGATCCGGCCGGCCCGTCGACCGGCAGGACCCGAACGTTGGCCGACCACACGCTGCGACGCCTGGCCTCGGCGTAGCAGGCGTGGACGACCAGGCGCCGGACCCATGCTTCGAAGCGAGCCGGTTCGCGGAGGGTCGGAAGCTGGCGCCAGCAGGTGACGAGGGCGCTCTGCAGGGCGTCCTCGGCCAGGTGGCCGTCGCGCAGGATCCGGACGGCGATCGCGTACATCCGATCGCTGGTCAGTTGGACCAGGGACGCGAATGCCTCGCGGTCGCCCTGTCGGGCTCGCTCGACGAGATCTTCCACCGGCGCTCCCTCGATAACCGCGCCGATTGGCGCGTGTCATTACCAATGAGTGGGTCGTCGGGTCGAAACGTTCATTCCATCATGCGCCCACGCATCCCGCGGGTTGAACTCGCGGTAGGCGACACGTGCTGGCTGATCGGCCGGCTCACACGATCGGTGGATCGTGCCTGATCAGCGATCTCGTGGGCCGGGCGCTCCTATCGTCCCGAGGGCGATGGCGGGCTCGCGTCACACGATGGCAAGGTCGTGCGTGGAAGGCGCGCTCACGCTCGTACCGAGCGACCGACGCACGACAAAGGCTTCAGCCCGAGGCCTCCCCGACCGTTCGACCCTGGCGGTGACAAGCGTCGACCCGCGCCGGCTCGAGGGCGAGACCGACAAGACGTGGGCGGACTTGGCGGCGGCGATCGGGGTGTAGGCTCAGCGCGAGTCCGGGTCCACGCCCGAGCGATCCGGCCGCGGCGAGGTCAATGATGGGGATCATGGCAAGACACCGGGTTCCTGCCCTGCTGCTGGCCTCCAGCCTGACCCTCTTGGCTGCCTGCAGCCTTTTGCCGACCCGGACACCGCTGGTCACGCCCGGCCCAGCCGCTAGTGGCACCCCGGCTTCGAGCCTGCACACGTTCGATGCGGGCGGCCTCACATTTGCCTATCCGGCCGACTGGCGGGAGTTCCACTACGACGTCAGGTCGACGATGTCGAGCTCGATAGCCTTTCTCGCGACCGTTCCTGTCCCGGAGCCGTGCAGAAGCACGACGGGAGGCGCCGGACTGACCGGGACCGAGTGCAAGGACCGGTTTCAGCTCACCGCTGACTCGCTCGTCGTCAGCATCTCGACTGTCGGGATGCCAGGCTTTGACATCACCCGGTTGCCCGCCGGGGCCACGGCCTTACGGATCGACGGCCAGCCTGCCTACGTCCAGGAGTTCACGCCGGAAGAACCGTCGGTCGGGGCGGATCAGGAGTGGATCTGGACGATGTCGCTGCCGGCTGCCCCTGGTGACGCTTACACGATCGTGGCCTTGATCCGGGGGCCCGATCTCGCCCCGATCAAGACGCAGCTCGACGCGCTCGTCGCGAGCCTGCGCTATGACCCGCCGGCATCCCCTCCGAACTCGTTCAGCACAGGCGGATCAGCCACGCCGTGACGCGCTCACCCGAGACCGATCGGACCTGGGCCGCCGTGGCGGCAGAGATCGGGGTCTGACGGACACAGCCCGTGCTAGTAGCAAGAGTGCCCCCAAGGGGATTCGAACCCCTGATCTCCACCTTGAAAGGGTGGCGTCCTAGGCCTCTAGACGATGAGGGCGAGCCGGGCCGAGTGTATCAGGGGATCCTGCGCCGACCGCCCTGGCGGGAGTCGGCGTGGCACTGGCCGTCCACAGGATTCCATCCCCGGGCCAGGGGACCGTCGTGTCCGCCAGGGCCGACTCGATTGCCTCCGAGCTCGCCGGAAATGCCGACTCGATCGTGCGCGGGTGGTGCCGAACGATGGCGAGGTGATGGGCGGTCCGCGGCAGGCCAAGGACGACGTGGATCGGAGAGCCGCTCGTGGTCGCGAACGCCTCACGTTTGCCATGCAGCTCGCGAACGATCTCCTCGAGACTGCCGACCCTCGATTCGATCTCGAGCAGGACGATTCCGGCCGGGCTTTCGAGGCGAAGGTCTACGGACCGCCGCCCGAATCCCGGAACCGGAGCCTCGATCGTCCGAAGCCAGCGAGGGTCCAGTAGGGCGAGGATCGTCTCGATGATCCAGGCTTGTGCCGCGTCCCTGATCAACGGGCTTGACCCGGCATACGCACTGATCCGGAGCTCGGCTCCGAGCAGAGCCGATGCACGAAACCTGATCCCAAGGCCGACCCGAGGATCACCGCGCTCGAGCCGCGACACGACCGTTCGGTCGACGCCAAGGGCGCGGCCGACGGCGGCCTGGGTCACTCCGGCCCGCAGGCGCAGCGCCCGGATCTCCTCGCCAAGCCGGCTCGCCTGCCGACGCGCTTGCCGATCGCCCTCCCGGATTGCCACCCGGTTCGTTGGCATCGTGTCTCCAGGTGCGTGTCCACCTCTCGAGCGGCGGGTGCACTCACTACATCAAATGAGGGTCTACGCCCGCTTATCGAACCTCTGACGGGGCAGGATCATTCACCTCGAAACCCGTGCCGGGCGCGATCTGAGCGTGAGCCGCGTTTGGGACGGCGTTGCGGAGCTACGGGGATGGACCAGGGGAAGCCGAAACGGGGCGGATGGCGTCCCAAGTGGCCGGATCGCGGGCGATTCTGGCCGCTTGAGGTTGTGGGTGCACATCCCCCGCCAACGGAGCGCTCGCCAGGCACCGGCGGCGGCGCGCCGGCCCGGAACAACGCCACTCCCAGCGAGCAGGCGCCACTCCCAGCGAGCAGGCGCCATCCCGCGCCGACAGCCTTCGGGGAAACCCTAGCCCGGGTGGTAGAGCAGGCCCAGGATCGTGGCGAAGGCGAGGACCCCGGCGGCAGCCATCGCGGCAACGCCGCCGCCGATCGCCGTGATCACGGCCCGGCCGGCCTGGCCGTCACGGGCGGCTCGGTACGTTTCAGCCGCCCCGCTGAAGGCCAGGACGAGCAGGACGATGCCCAGGATGGCCGCGGCCGTGGCGAGCAGCGGGATCTGGCTGTTGTCGCGCTTGAGGAACGCGTAGGCGACGAGAACGAGCGAGCCGACCAGGGCAATCCCGATCGAGACGCG
>JBBRIM010000007.1:0-25370 GCA_038221095.1 Candidatus Limnocylindrales bacterium | reverse complement strand
GACCCTCAACTTCCCGCTCGGCGACACCCGCGCGAACGGGGTCACGATCCCGCTCGGGCCCGGGGGCAAGCTCGGGATCACCTACACCGCCCGGCCCGGTGCCACGGCCCACGTGATCTTCGATGTGACCGGCTACTTCCTCGCCCCCGGCTGAACCGGATGAGCCCCGCCGAGCCGGCCCGGCCCCGGCCTACACTGCCGAGGCGTGACTGAACTCGTGCTCCAGGGCAGCCTGGTCCGCCTGCGTCCGGTCGGGGCCGCCGACCAGGCCCGGCTCGACGAGATCCTGCGCGACCCATCGGTCGCCCGCTGGTGGACCCCTCCGGATGCGGCCGGGCCGGCCGCAGACTGGCTCGAGGATGACGGCCAGGTCACCCTCGTGATCGAGTCCGGGGGCGCGCTCATCGGAAGCATCCAGTTCAACGAGGAGCTCAACCCGAATTACCGCACGGCCAGCATTGACCTGTTCCTGGGCGCCGACGCGCAGGGCCGCGGCCTGGGTCCCGACGCGATCCGGACCGTTGTCCGGTACCTCTTCGAGGAGCGCGGACACCACCACATCACGATCGATCCGGCTGCGGCCAACGAGCGCGCGATCCGGGCCTATCGCAAGATCGGCTTTCGTCCCGTTGGCGTGATCCGGGCGTACGAGCGTGGCCCCGACGGTGCCTGGCACGACAACCTGTTGATGGACCTGCTCGTCGACGACTTCGCGTAGGTCGATGGCTTACCGAGTCGCTGCCCCTGTTCCTGTCGCGACCGCTCCCGGCTGAGGTTGTCCCGGCCCGAGCAGGTCCGCCAGGCTGACCCCGGCGAGGCGATCCAGGAGCGCATCCTGCGCCTCGCTGAAGACGTTGTGGAGATCGCATCGGCCGTCCAGTCCGCACGGACCAGCGCGCAGGACGCACGAACGTCTTCGCCCATCGCCCTCGATCGCCTCGATGACTGCCAGCAGGCTGATCGTCTCGGCCGGGCGGGCCAGGCGATAGCCACCGTTTCGCCCGGGCAGGGAGGCGACCATGTCCGCCCGGGCGAGGTCACCCAGGATCTGGGGCAGGAAGCGCACCGGCACGCCCGTCTGGGCGGCGATCAGGGGACTGTTGACGGTGTCACCGCGCGCCCGGGCCAGGGCAAGGATCGCCCGCACCCCGTAGTCACCGCGCTTGCTGAGCTCGAGTTTCATTGCGCCTTTCGCCGGCCTGCCGGGAACCGCAGGCCGTTGGTCCCGCCCCTTCAGGCCATTGTGCCCCACACGCCTTCCCGAATCAATGATAAGTTACTCGCTGATAGTTATGCCAATGCCCACGACGAGGGC
The DNA here is from genome assembly GCA_038221095.1 of Candidatus Limnocylindrales bacterium. Classification (GTDB taxonomy): domain Bacteria; phylum Chloroflexota; class Limnocylindria; order Limnocylindrales; family CSP1-4; genus Palsa-1033. Next base: position 24,055 of record JBBRIM010000007.1, on the reverse strand, counting down.
ACGCCTCGTCCGACGGCCGATACACAGTCCGGGCTGAGCCGGATGGGAGAGTGGGTTGAGATGAAGGGCCTCGTTCGTTTCGTGGTGATGCTCACGGTGATCAGCCTGGTGACGTCGGCCTGTGCCTCGTCGGCCGCCCCGACCTGGACCTTTCCGGCCTCGAGCGGCCCGGCTGCCGGTGCCTCGTCGGCTGCCGCCATGCCCGGCATGAGCGCAATGCCCCCGATGGGCGGCATGGCTGGGGCGACCGGCCAGAACGCCGTGGCCGCCGGCGCCACGCTCGAGATCCATGCGTTCGAACTGGGCTTCAAGCCCGCCCAACTGTCGGTCGCCGCGGCGGGGACCTACCCCGTCAAGTTCGTTAACGACGGCGCCGTCCAGCACAACATCACGTTCGCCGATGGGACCGTGATCGTGGCCGAAGCTGGCGCGACGGCCAGCGGCTCGGTCGCCGTCCCGGCTGGGGGAATCAAGTTTCAGTGCACCATCCCCGGGCATGCCCAGGCCGGCATGACCGGTGCCATCGGCGTCGGCAGCAGCGCCGCGGCCTCGCCGGCCCCGAGCGGCTCAACTGTCGCCGCCGCCAACCTGCCGGCTCCCGACCCGAACGCCACGCCGTACACGGTCCACAACCCGATTGCACCGGCCGTCATGACCGGCACGGTTCATGACATCGAGATGCCGATCATCGAGCGGGACATGACGATCGCGACCGGTTTCGTCGCCCATGTCTGGACCTTCGGGGGAACCGTCCCGGGCCCGGCCATCCGGGTCCACCTGGGTGACACCGTCCGGGTTCACCTGACGAACACGACGACGATGAGTCACTCGATCGATTTCCACGCCAGCCAGACCGCGATGAACGACCAGATGGTCGAGATCAAGCCGGGCGCGACGTGGACGTACACGTTCCGGGCCGACTACGCCGGCGTCTGGATGTACCACTGCGGCACGGCGCCGGCCCTGGAGCACATCGCCAACGGGATGTTCGGCATGGTGATCGTCGAGCCGCGGGGCGGCTTCGACAAGGTCGACCAGGAGCTCACCTTCATTCAGAACGAGTGGTACTACGGCGGCCAGGGCCAGATCGCCTCGTATGTCGACGCCAATTCCACCGCCCCGGCCCCGAGCTGGGTCGTCTTCAACGGCGTTGCCAACCAGTACAAGGACCATCCGATCCAGGTCCAGCCGGGCAAGCGCATCCGGATCTTCGTGCTCAACGTGGGTCCGAGCGAGGACAGCTCCTTCCACATCGTCGGCACGATCTTCGATACGGTCACGAAGGAGGGCATCCAGCTGCTGAAGGGCAACGCCGGCGGCTGGGGCAGCCAGGCCGTCGACCTCAGCCCGGCCCAGGCCGCGATCATCGAGCTGCAGGTGCCCGAGAGCGGGATGTACGTGATGGTCACCCACGCCTTCAACTTCGTCGGCCACGGCGCGGTCGGGGTCCTGATGGCCGGCGACGGCAAGCCGCCCGTGCACTGATTACCAGCCGAACGTGCCCGGGCCTCCCTTGAACGGACCGACCACCCTGGCCGTGACCCAGCCGCCGTAGAAGCGACCGGGCTGAGGCGTGGCCAGCTCGTCGCCCACCCACGCCTGGTCGACCAGCCAGGCGTAGAAGGCGAGGTGGTCGCGGATCGCCTCGTAACCGGGGGAGGGCTGGGGATACGACCAGGCCGCGTTCGGGATCACCCGCCCGGGCAGGTGGATCGAGTGGTACGCGGCGTCGCCCTTCCACTCGCAGTAGCTGTGGTGGTCGGTCCCGATCAGGAGGTCGGTCCGGACGTCGGCCGGCGGCAGGTAGTAGACCGGGGCGCCGGCCGTCTCGAGGACTCGCACCGCCCGAGAGGTGTCGGCCAGGACGACGTCACCGACCAGGACCCGGATTCGCTCGGGCACGGCCTCGACGCGTGGCGGGCGGGGGTAGTCCCACACGGATTCCTGGCCCGGTCCCGGGCGTACCCTCTCGATCGGGGGCGGAACGCTGCCGGCAACGACCCGGGGCCGCTCGAATGGATGCTTCATCGCGCGGCCGTCGGATCCGCTTCGGCCGTCATCGCCACGACCGTATCCCAGAGCAGCCGTCGGTCCCCGGCCGACAGGCGCGTCGCCGGCACTCGGTCGAACGGCCGGGGCCGCCGATCCAGGAAGACCCGTCCGCTGAGCGCTCGCGCCTCGTCAGCCGCAGCCAGCCAGACCGTCGTATCGGCGCCCTCGGCCGGGGTCCGGAGCAGGCCACCGACCAGGTCGCGGAAGCCCGGCAGGGAGGCCTCGAGGCCGGGGGTATCCGCCCAGCCGGGATGCATCGCGTTGGCGACCAGGCCCCGATCGCGCAGCCGGCGGGCCCACTCCCGGATCAGGGCGACCTGTGCTCGCTTCGCCCGCGCGTAGGCGCGCGGACCGTCGTACGTAGCGCGCTCGAAGCCGAGGTCGTCGAGCGGGAGGGCCTGGGTGTACATGCCCCCGGAGGTGACTGCGACGATCCGCGGATCGGGGCTGGCCAGGAGGCGCGGCAGGAGCCGGCTCTCCAGGACGAAGGGCCCGAGGACCATCGTCGCGAACGTCTGCTCGAACCCCTCGGGTGTCACCTGCCGCTCGGCCAACATCGCGCCCGCGTTGTCGATGATCACGTCGATCGTGGGTTGGTCGGCCAGGATCCGGTCGGCCGCGTCGCGAACGGAGGCCAGCGAGGACATGTCGGCGATGAAGGTGCTGATCTGGGCCCCCGGTGACTCGCTGCGCAGCTCGGTCGCCGTCCGCTCCAGCCGCCCGGCATCCCGGCCGACAAGCACGAGCGAAGCGCCGATCCGGGCCAGCGAGCCGGCGGTCTCACGACCAAGCCCGGATGTGGGACCGGTGATCACGACGGTTCGGCCCACCATCGAGGATGACTCGGCACTCGCCCAGCTGAAGAGCCGGCGGCGAATCCGGTAGCCAACCCGGGTGAAGCTGGGGACTACTAGGATCTCGAGCAGATCATCGACGAGCGCGCGTGGGTCAGTCATATCCTGCATTCGTGGATTCAACCCATCCGGATCGGCGTACAGTCCGAAGGTATGGCACACGGGGCCTCGAGCCGGCCCCATTCGCTGGGGACATCCTGACATGACCAGACTGCGCGAGACAATCCAGACCGCCCTGCCCATTGATGCAGCCTTCGGCCTGATCGCCGACTTCGCCAATTCCCAGCGCTGGGATCCCGGCGTGGCCACCTCGGAGCGGATCGACCCGGGTCCAGTGGGCCTCGGGGCACGCTATCGGCTGGGTGTCCGGATGCGTGGCCGGGTCGCCCCGATGGAGTACCGGATCACCACGTTCGAGCCCTCTCGGCTGGTGGTCCTGACCGGGTCCGGCTCGAACATCTCCGCCGTCGACGAGATCCGTTTCAGCGAGGTCGCCGGCGGCACCCAGATCGACTATACCGCCGACATCCACCTCGGCGGCTGGATGCGCCTCGTCGAGCCGCTCGCCGGCGGCGCCTTCCGCAAGATCGCGCGCGACGCCCTGGGCGGTATGCAGCGCTTCCTCGACGAGCAGGTTGCGCTCACCGCTGCCCGATGAAGATCGCTGTCGTTGGCTCAGGGATCAGTGGCCTGACCGCGGCATACGCCCTGCGGACGGACCACCAGGTCAGGTTGTTCGAGGCAGAACCGGCCGCCGGCGGCCACGTCAAGACCGTCATGGTCGACACGCCGGACGGTCCGAAGGCCGTCGATACCGGGTTCATCGTCTACAACGAGCGGACCTATCCCCGCTTCATTCGCCTGCTCGCCGAACTGGGCGTCGAGACTCAGCCGTCCGACATGTCCCTGGGCTCGGCTTGTCGCACCTGTGACCTCGAGTTCAGTTCGCGCGGCGCCCGCGGTTTCTTCGCGCAGCCGCGTTCGCTTGCACGTCCGAGTCACCTGCGGATGTTTCCCGACATCGCGCGTTTCTACCGCGACGCCAGGCAGATCCTGGCCGATCCCCAGCCGAGCCGGGCAACCCTCGGCGAATATCTCGACGCGGCTCGTTTCGGGCGCGCCTTTCGGGAGCACTTCATCATCCCGATCACGGCCGCCGTTTGGTCGAGCGCGCCCGACCGGGTCCTCGATTTCCCGGTCCACTACCTGCTCCACTTCCTCGACCAGCACGGTTTGATCGGCCGTCACCAGGCGCCCCAATGGCGGACGATCACGGGTGGTTCGAAGACGTACGTCGAGCGGATCCTCGAGGCGCTGTCGCCGGGCGCCATGCGGGCCGGCGATCCGGTGGTCGGCGTGACTCGTGACGCACTTGGTGCGACGGTCCGGACGCAATCCGGGACCTCCGAGCGTTTCGACGCCGTTGTGCTGGCCGCCCACGCCAACGATTCGCTCGCGCTGCTCGTCGATGGCGACGAGCGCGAACGGTCGGCCCTGGCCGGCTTCGAGTACACCATCAACGAGGTGGTCCTGCACACGGATGCATCGATCCTGCCGCGCCGGCGGGCCGCCTGGGCGTCGTGGAACGTCGACATCCCGGACTGCCGCCGGCCGGCCGACCAACTCACGATGACGTACCACATGAACCGCCTGCAGGCGCTGCCGGGTGACGTCGAGTACTGCGTGTCGGTCAATCCGGGCGACCGGGTCCGCGCCGATCGGGTGCTCGTGAGCCGGGTGATGAGCCATCCGCTGTACACCTTCCGGACGCTCGAAGCGCAGGCCAGCCTGGCTGCCATCCAGGGCCATCGCGCCACGTGGTATGCCGGCGCCCACCTCGGCTATGGCTTCCACGAGGACGGCTGTCGCTCTGGATACGACGTCGCAGAGCTCCTGTCGACAGCGATCGAGCAAGAGGCGGCATGAGAACCCACCTGCTCGAGGGCAAGGTCCGCCATCGGCGGGCGCGTCCTATCCAGTACGCCCTGGAGCACGACGTCTACTACTTCGCCCTCGACCTGTCCGAGCTTGACGCCGTCGACAGGACGCTCCGGCTTGTCAGCAGGAACCGGACCAACCTCCTCGAGTTCCGCGATGACGACCACTGGCCTGAGCCGGCTGGTGACCTCCAGGCCACGGTGCACGCTCACCTCCGGGCCCAGGGCGAGGATCCGACCGGCTGGCGGATCACCCTGGTCACGAGCCTGCGGGTCGTTGGCTATGTCTTCAACCCGGCCAGCTTCTACCTCTGCCGCGATGCCGGCGGGACGCTCCGGGTGGTCATCGTCGAGGTCCACAACACCCACTTGGAGCGTCACCTCTACACGCTCCGCCCGCGCGCCGACGACGGCCGGTTCGTGGCGTCGATGGACAAGGCGTTCTACGTCTCGCCCTTCATCGAGATGGCCGGTGAATACACGGTCCACGTCCGGGACGAGCCGAGCCGTCTCTCGATCGCGATCAATGAACGCCACGACGACGCCCCGTTGCTGGCCACGAGCCTCGTCCTGGAGCGACGCCGTCTCACCAATCGGTCGGTCCTGCGGATGCTCCTGCGACACCCGTTCGTCACCCAGCGCACGATCGTCCTGATCCACTGGCACGCCCTGCATCTGTGGCGGCGCGGGCTGCCGTTCCGGCGGCACGGTCAGGCAACGGGTCCGGGGCCCGAACTTGCGCCGGGTCACGGCCGGTTGACACCATGAACGTGTCCGTCCCGGTGCGGCAGCTGAGCCGGTTCCCGGATCGCACGCTCGGCGCGATCGCCGAGCGAGTCGGCCTCGCGGCCGCGACCCGGATCAGGATCGGCTGTCTGGCCGTGGTCCTGCCCGATGGCCGCCGCCGGGTATTCGGCGATCCAGCCTCAGATCGCCAGGCCGAGATCCGGATCCACGATGCGGCCGCCGGAGTCCGGCTCCTGCTGCGCGGCGAGACCGGCGCCGGCGAGGCGTACATGGACGGCCTGTGGTCATCGCCCGACCTTGAGGCCCTGATCGAACTGGCCGCCCTCAACCGGTCGGCGCTGGCCCTCAGCCAGGGCTGGTGGCGCCTGCCGTTGCAACTCCCCCGGATCCTTGCCCATCGGGCGCGGCGCAACACGAAGGATCAGGCGCGCCGCAACATCTCGGCCCACTACGACCTCGGCAACGACTTCTACCGGCTGTTCCTGGACGAGACGATGACCTATTCGAGCGCCGTCTTCGATGCGCCCGACCAGTCTCTCGCCGATGCCCAGCGCGATAAGTACCGGCGGATCGCGGAGGGCGCCGGGCTGACCGCCGGCCAGCATGTCCTCGAGATCGGTTCCGGCTGGGGCGGCTTCGCCCTGTACGCCGCCGGCGAGCTGGGTTGCCGGGTCACCTCGATCACGATCTCGCGGGAGCAGCACGACCTCGCCCGGGAGCGGGTCCGGGCGGCCGGCCTCGAGGACCTCGTTGACATCCGGCTGTGCGACTACCGCGAGGTCAGCGGCACCTACGACGCGGTCGTCTCGATCGAGATGCTCGAGGCCGTGGGGGCCGAGTACTTCGGGACCTTCTTCGAGGCCTGCGATCGGGCGCTCCGGCCCGGTGGGCGGCTCAGCCTGCAGGTGATCACCTTCCCGGACGCGTTGTACGAGGCCCAGCGCCGGGGTGCCAACTGGATCCAGACGTACATCTTCCCCGGCGGGCTGTGCCCGTCACTGGCGGTCATCGAGGAATCTCTGGCAGCGACTCGTCTGCTCGTCCGCCAGGTTTCGGATATCGCCCCGAGCTACGTCCGGACGCTGCGCTCCTGGCGGGCCTCGTTCATGAGCCAGCTCGACGCGGTGCGCGGCCAGGGTTTTGACGACCGCTTCATCCGGATGTGGGAGTACTACCTCGCCTTGAGCGAGGCGGGCTTCGCGACGGGACTGACCCAGGATCTCCAGATCGTCCTGGAGAAGCGACGCGCGATCGCCTGATGGGCCGCGCGCCTAGCTGACCTGGATCGCGTCCGCCCGCTGCTCGACCGCCGAGACGGACTCGAGACCCTCGTGGAGGACGAAGGCGACCTCTGTTTCGAGCATGCCGCCCACGGCGAGTTCGAGGGCCCGGCCCGCCGTGATCGCGTCGTCGAGGCGCTGGGGGTGGCCCGTCCACGGCTCGATCGCGAGGTGGTGGTGGCCGCGCCAGCCGCCGTACACCTGCCACAGCCAGGCATCCGGGAACACGGCCCGATCGAACAGGATCGAAACGCCGCGCTTCGTCCGGGTATCGGTGAGGGCCAGCCAGCCTTCACGCAGGCCGGTCGCCCAATGGCCGCCGAATACCGCTGCGTCGCGAGCACGCACCCGGCCCATGTCGCGCATGCCACCGGGCGCCGCCGGGTCGGGCAGGGACGGCCAGCGGTAGACCTGGCCCGGCGTGCCCATCGACGGATCCGACGACACGCCGACGAGCATCTCCCCGGCCGGCAGGTCGATCCGGTGATCGGGCGTTACGGCGAAGACCGGGTGGATGCCCCAGGTGAACGGCAGCGGCCGGGTATCCAGGTTCTCGATCCGATAGCGAACTCGGAGGACAGGCTCATCGGCGTGGAGTGCCAACCGGCGCTCGAACCGGGCGGGTGCGATCGTGCCGAAGGCACTGCCCAGGATCACGGCTTCGCCGGCGTCGGACCACGACTCCACCGTCCAGGGAACGCACCACAGCTCACCCATGTATGGCATCGACTCGTCGTGGAACGTCCCAAGGTCGCCGCTCGGGAAGATCTCGTCCCAGCCGCCCGACCACCAGTCATCGAAATACGCGCCGTAGGGGGCCGGTCGGAGGGGCGTCCGCTGGTTATGCCAGAGCAGGTCGCGATCAGCCACCCGATCGATCAACTCAAAGATGTGCCCGCCGGCGTCGGGCATGACACTCACCCGCAGCGCTGCGTTCTCCAGGGAGACCACTGCCCGGCCGGATGCGGCCCGGCCGGTGACCACCCGGGCGCTCACGCCAGGATCACCTCGATCCCACGCCGGCGCAGCCGCTCGACTTCGTCCGGTTCGGCAGCATCGTCGGTGATCAGGACATGGACCGCACTGAGTGGCACGATCGGGGTGAAGCCCTGCCGGCCGAGCTTGCTTGAGTCGGCCACCGCAACGACCCGGCGGGCGCGCGAAGCCAGCGCCGCCCCGACCTCGGCCACGAGCATGTGCGGAGTCGTCAGGCCGGATTCGATCGATAGCCCGTCGCAACCCAGGAAGACGATGTCGGCCGACAGCTCACGAACTGCCGCCACGGCCTGGGGTCCCACGAGCGCCTGGTAATCCGGCAGGTACAGCCCACCGAGGCAGATGAGGTAGGGCGATTCCCAGTCACCGATCTCGTCGATGACCGGCAGCGAATGAGTGACCACGGTGATTGCGCCCGCCCGTCGGAGCGCGTTAGGGACGTGGGCGGCAACCTGGGCAACGGTGGTGCCCGAGTCGAAGAACGCCACGTCGCCGGGTCCGATCAGACCGGCCGCCGCGGCACCGATCCGGCCCTTCTGCTCGCGATGCTCGCGCTGCTTGGTCGCAAACGTGCCACGCGCCCGGGCGTCGGGTCGGGCGACCGCGCCACCGTGGATCCGGCGCAGTCGTCCGGCGTCCTCCAGGATCATCAGGTCGCGCCGGATCGAGGCATCGGTCACGTGGAAGCGCCCGGTGAGCTCGCCGACCGAGACCCGCTCGTCCTCTTCAACCAGGCGGGCAATCTGGTCACGCCGGACACGTGCCGTGATGCCGGGCGGCCCGCCCACGGCATCGATCGTCATTTGTTCACTCCCATCGTCAGGCCCGCCACCAGGTTCCGTTGGAAGATGAGGTAGACGATGATCGCCGGCAGGGCACTGATGATCGAACCCGCCATCAGCGCCGGCACGTCGACCATCCGCGAGGATTGCAGGGTTGCCAGGCCGACCGTGATCGTCCGGACGCCGGGATTCTGCAGGAAGAGGAGGCCGATCAGCAGGTCGTCCCAGATCTGGATGACCTGCAGGACGCCAACGGTCACGAGGGCCGGGACGCCCATCGGCAGCATGATCCGCACGAAGATCTGCCAGAACGACGCCCCGTCCATGAGCGAGGCCTCGATCAGCTCATTGGGGATGCCGCGGTAGTAGGCGGTCATCAGGAAGGTGGCGAACGGGACGCCCAGGGCGGCATACACGAGGATCGCGCCGAGGTACTGGTTGATCAGGCCAACCTGGCTGACGTTGACGAACTCGGGAATGATGATCGACTGCATTGGCACGGTCATCCCGGCGAGCACGCCGAGGAACAGGTACGTGGAGCCCCGGAAGCCGAGCTTGGCCAGGGCGTAGCCGGCCGTCGAGCTGACGGCCAGGATGATCAGGACCGCGCCGCCGGTCACGATCGTCGAGTTGATCAGCTGCTGGACGATCGGGATCGCGTCGAAGAGGAGCCGCCAGCTGTCGAGGGAGAAGCCTGAACCGGCGATGTACTGGTCGAATGAGCGGAAGGCCGTGATCCCCATGAACAGGAACGGGAAGAGCATCACGACCCCGACCAGGCACAGGACGATGAAGATCGCCGTCCGGTTGGCGCGCCGCCGCACCTTCGCAGTGGTCAGGCCCATCAGTCGAGCCGGCTACGGAAGAGGCGCGCCTGGCCCAGGCTGATGACGAAGACGATGACCGACAGGACGACCCCGATCGCCGCCCCGTAGCCGAAGACGCCGACCGAGAAGGCCTGCTGGTAGACGTAGAACTCGAGGGTCGTGGTGCCATAGCCGGGCCCGCCGCCGGTCATGATGAAGATCAGGCTGAACAGGGCGGTGAACGCGGTGATCAGGGTCACGATGAACGCGAACTGGATGAACCGCATCAGCATCGGGATCGTGATCAGCCGGAAGGTCGCGAACGAGCCGGCCCCGTCGACCTTGGCCGCGTCGTAGATCTCCCGGTCAAGGGTGGCCATCCCGGTAATGAAGATGATCGTGTTGGTCCCAAAGACCGACCAGATGAAGGTGATGCTGACCGCCAGCATCGCCGTCAGCTCGCCGCCGAGCAGGTCGAGATGGATCGGCAGGTGGAGCTGGTCGAACACGCCGTTGAGGATCCCGCCCGAGGCAAAGACCCGGATGGCAACCATCCCGATCACGACCCACGAGATCGCCGTCGGCAGGAAGTAGATCGAGCGGAAGAAACGCCAGCCCCGGACGTGCTCGTTGAGCAGGAACGCCACGAGCAACGGGATGAGGATTGCAAACGGGATCGACAGGAGCAGGAAGACGTTGTTGAGGACGACCCGCCAGAAGGTGGAGTCGCCGAACAGGCGCTGGTAGTTGTCCAGGCCCGTCCAGGTCGAGCTCAGTCCGTCCCAGCTGGTGAAGCTGTAGAAGAGCGTCTGGAGCATCGGCAGGACGAGGAGCAGCAGCTCCAGGGCGACGAACGGCAGGATGAAGATCAGCCCGGCTCGCCGCTGCGATCGCCTCAGCCGACCGGCCAGCGGACGTGGCGCAAGGGACGAGGACGACGTGCGCGATGCGGCAGGAGCGGTCATCCCGGGAGTCTCGTGAAGATCAGCGGGCCGGGACTGTCGGTCATCGACGATCCCGGCCCACGTGCTGTCGGCTTACTGGTAGGTGTCGCCGCGCCGGGCGGCCGGCAACGCCATCAGGGCGTCCTGGATCTTCTGGGCCGCGTCGTGCGGCGACATCGTTCCGGCGAGGACCGCGTCGAGCACCTTGGTGGCCACGTCGGTGACCTCGGGCTGGATGACGTTGTCGATCATCGGGTAGCGGGTGAAGCTCCTGTTGGCAGCGAAGTCGAGCATCGCGGTAGCCAGTGGCTGGGTCGCCGTTGTTCCGGCGACCGTCGGGATCAGGCCGCCGTCGGCGATGATCTTCTGGGCGTCGGGTGTCACCATCCAGGCAAGAAAGGCGGCCGCCGCAGCCTTGTGCTGCGAATAGCTGGTCACGCCGAAGCCATTGCCCGGGAACTCCACCACGCCCTTGATCGGCGTGTCGCTGAACGGCGGAGCGAACACGCCGACCTTGGCGCCCAGCTTGTCGCTGAACTCCTGGAAGCCCCACGAGCCCTCCATCGTCATGGCGGCCTTGCCCGTCTCGAACTGGGACACGGACTCGTTGTTGGCCAGGACGTCGGTGTTCGTGCAGCCCTTCGTCTTGAGCGCCGCCCACTTGGTCAGCTGGTCGACGACCTTCGGGTCCGTCCACGAGATCTGGCCGTTGTAGAGCTTCTTCCAGTCGTCGACCGAGTACATCATCATCATGTAGCTGAGGTCGTAGTACGGGTAGAAGCCGGCATTGAGGGCCTGCAGGCCGGTGCCGTAGGTGAACGGCAGGACCTTGATCGCCTTGAGCTTGTCGCAGGCGGCGTAGAGCTCGTCCCACGTGGTCGGGAACGAGGTGATGCCCGCCTGGGTGAACAGGTCCTTGTTGTAGAAGCCGTTGTAGTACTGCAGGTCGAGCGGCACGCAGACGGCACCGCTGGCGACGTTGAGGTCCTTGGAGCACCAGTTGATGCCGTCGAACTTGTTGAGCGTATCGACCGGGATGTACTGGTTGAGGGGCTCGAGGAAGGCCTGGTTCTGCAGGGCAAAGAGGCCGGTCCACATCGTCAGGAGATCGGGACCACTCTTGGCAATCGCCGCCGCCTTGAGCAGGGCGAAGTAGTTGTCGGCCGGCTGCGAGACGATCTGGATCGTGACATTCGGATTGGCGGCCATGTAGGCCTTGGCCAGCGCCGCGGTCACCTTGGCGTTCGATTCAACGCCGTAGTTGTGCCACAGGCTGAGGGTCACCGGCGCGGCCGGGGTGGCCGCCGGGGTCGATGGGGAGGTCTGCGCTGCCGGCGACGATCCGCTGCTCGGCGCGACCGAGGGGGCCGTGCTCGCCGTCGAGGAGCAGGCCTGCACGACGATCGTCGCGACCATCACGGCCGTGACGAACAAGGATGGCTTTCGATTCAACGCCCTCATCTCCTTTCGAGCGATCCAGCCGCGGCACGAGCGCGGCATCCGAGAATCCCGGAGTTCAGGCGCATCCTACCCCCAAACAGAAGCAAATCGCAACATCAACCTGTATGCCGTGCTCACCCTGACTTGACATTCGCAACATGAGCAATAGCATGATGGACGCTAATCAACACATATTCCGACACCTGACCGGACCCTGACGGCCCCGGCGCGAGGTGCGGTCCTGAGCGGAGGCGGCGTGGTGTCGACTGGTGAGGATGTCCGCCTGGCGCGGCTGTTCGATGGGGGTGGCAACGTCGTTGTCGCGGCAATCGACCACGGCCTGTACAACGGCCCTCGGCCGGGCTTCGAGGACCTGCCCTCGATCGTCGATCAGCTCGCCGGTGCCGACGCGATCCTGATCAGCCCCGGGATGGCCGGCCACGTGGCATCGGTCTTTCGCAAGCGGGGCGCTCCGGCCATGCTGGTCCGCCTCAACTGGGGCACTCAGTACGCCACCCAATGGGCGTATCACGAGAGTCGCAGCGTGCCGATGGTCAGCGCGGCCCAGGCGATGGCCCTTGGTGCCGATATCGTCCTGGTCGGGATGTCGATCAAGACCGGCTCGGAGGCGGTCGATGCCGAGAACGTCGAGATGGTGGCGCGCTGTGTCGCCGAGAAGCGGGCGGCCGGCGTGCCGATTGTCGGCGAGGTCTATCCCGCCGGTCACGAGGAGATTTCGCCGGAGGAACGCCACGAGGTCATTTCGATCGGCTGCCGGATCGTGGCCGAGCTCGGGGTGGACCTGGTCAAGACGTTCTACACCGGCGACCGGTTCGCGGAGATCGTCCGTTCGACCCCCGTGCCGGTCCTCGCCCTGGGTGCCCGGAAGCTGCCCCACGAGCGCGATGCACTGGCCCTTGCCGCGGAGGCGGTCCGCGCCGGGGCGCGTGGCGTCGTCTTTGGGCGGAACCTGATCCAGGCCAGCGACACCGAAGCCTTCCTGGCCGCGCTGCGTGATGTCGTCAAGGCCGGGGTCGACCCGGCCCAGGCGGCGACGAGGTACGGGATCGCGTAGGCCGCCCCGACATGGCGACGCTCCTCGGCCTCGATATCGGAACGACGGCGGTCAAGGCCGGGCTCTTCGGCGATGACGGTCGCCTGCTGGCCGTCGCCGTCCAGGAGTACCGCCTGGCTACCCCGGCCCCCGACCGGGTCGAGCTTGATCCCGAGCGCTACTGGGAGGCCACCCGGATCGCCGTCGCCCGGGTGGTCGAGGCCGCGGGCGTGAACGGAGCCTCGGTCGGTGCCATCGCCGTCTCGAGCCAGGGCGAAACGGTAGTCCCGGTGACCGCCGATGGTCGGCCGCTCGGACCGGCGATCGTGTGGCTCGACAATCGGGCGAGCGCCGAGGCCCGCCGGCTCGAGGAGCGATTCGGTCTCGAGCGGATCTACGACGTCACCGGGGTCCCGTCGGTCGCTCCCACCTGGACCGCCTGCAAGCTGCTGTGGTGGCGGACCAACGACCCGGACCTGTTCGCCGGGGCAGCCAGGTTCCTGCTCGTCGAGGACTTCCTGCTCCATCGCCTGACCGGACGGTTCGTGACCGACGGGGGCATCCAGTGCACCACCCTGCTCTTCGACATCGTCGGCCGGCAGTGGTGGGACGAGATGCTCGACGTCGTCGGGCTCGACGCTCGCCGGCTGGCGGAACCAGTCGAGCCCGGCGAGATCGTGGGGGCCCTGGGCCGGGGCGCCGCCGAGGCTCTCGGTCTCACGCCCGGGATCATCGTCGTCGCGGGCGGGATGGACCAGGGGGCCGGTGCGGTCGGAGTCGGTAACATCGGCCCGGGGATCGTCTCCGAGAGCACCGGCGGGGCACTCACCCTCCAGGCAACCGTCGACCGGCACGGTCGCGACCCGAGCCGCCAGACCCCCGTCTACATCCACTCCGCGCCGGGTGGCTACCTGTACTGTCCCGTCTGCCCGACCGGTGGGATGGCCCTGACCTGGTTCCGGGACACCTTTGGCAACGACGAAGTCGTGCGGGCGGAGCGCGAGGGTCGGGATGCCTACGACCTGCTGACCCAGCTCGCATCGACCGTTCCGGCCGCCTCGGATGGGCTGGTCATGCTGCCCCACCTCGCCGGCGCCTTCAGTCCGGAGTACGACCCGGCGGCCCGGGGTGTCTTCTACGGGTTCGGCCTGGGCCATGGCAAGGGTCACTTCGTCCGGGCGATCCTGGAGGCCGTGGCCTACATGCTCCGGCGCAACGTCGAGCTGCTGGCGGCCGCGGATGCTCCGGCCGGCGAGATCCATGCCCACGGCGGTGGGGCCCGCAGCCCGCTCTGGAACCAGATCAAGGCCGATGTCTGCGACCTGCCGGTGATCACCCTGCGCGGTGAGGATGCGGCGATCCGGGGCGATGCGATGCTCGCCGGCGTTGCGGCGGGATCCTTCCGTGACCTCGCCGAAGGTGGCCGGGCGATGGTCGCGCTCGACCGGCGCTACGAGCCGGACCCCCGGAACCGGCGGGCATATGACCGCTCCTATGGGATCTACCGAGACCTGTTCGAGGCGCTTCGACCCGTATTCAGCACATCCACGACATCAACCCACGCAGGCAAATGAGGGAGGCTCGCAGTGACGGTCAAGGCAACGATTGGCGTCCTGGTGATGGCCCTGCTCGAGGACGATTACAACAAGACCAGCCACATGCGCCCGGCCGCGACGGCGGCCGCGCAGGAGATCGCCGATCTGCTCGGCGAGTACGGTGATGTCGTCCATGCCGGCCTGGTCGAGGACGAAGCGCAGGCCGCCGCCGCCGCCCGCCTGTTCAACGCCGCGGATGTCGATGTCATCGTGGCCCTCGAACTGGCCTATACCAAAGGGCTCGTGCCGGCCCGCTGCCTGCTTGACACGACCGCTCCCGTCCTGGTCTGGAATGCCCAGCGGATCCGCCGCCTCGGCGAGGACGACGGCTTCGACGTCGTCATGCTCAACAGCGGGATGGCCGGGATGCCCGAGCTCACCGCCGTCCTCATCCGGACCGGCCGCGAGTTCGCCCTGGTCACCTCGCAGCTGGACGATCCGGACGGCCGCCGGCGCGTCGGCGAGGTCATCCAGGCGGCGGCGGTCCGGCGCCGGCTGCGCGAGGCGCGGGTCGCCCTGGTCGGTCATCCGTTCGAGGGCATGACCGACCTGATGTACGACGGCCTGTCCCTCCGCCAGGCAATCGGGCCGGTCGTCTGGCCCCTCGAACCGGAGAAGGTCGCCGTCCGCTTCGGCGAGATCGCCCAGGCCGATGTCGAGGCCGCAATGGCAGCCGAACGGGAGCGCTACACGGTCGAGATGGAGGCACCCCTGTTCGAACGCTCGGTCCGCCTCGCCCTCGCCCTCGAATCGGTCGTCAAGGAGCACAGGTTCGATGCCTTCACGGCCTTCGACCAGGTCTGGCTGACCGATCCGCGGGTCGGGATCATCCCCTCGTACGGGACCGGCCGGTTGTGCGAGATCGGGATCCCGGCCTCGCCCGAGGGGGACGTCAACACGGCGGTCGCCCAGTTGATCCTGCAGGAGCTGGCCGGCCAGGCCACAACGCTCGAGAACTACGTGATCGACTTCGATTCGCAGGCAGTCATGTTCTCCCATGATGGCCACGGCAATCCGGCGCTGGGCACGCCGGGCGCCGTCAAGGTCAAGCACTCGATCTACTACCACGGGGTTCACGGCTATGGGGCTGGCCTGGAATTCGCCTATCAACCCGGGCCGATCACCAACCTGGCCCTGGTGACGGTGGGCCAGGGGCGCTGGCGGTTCGTCATCTCGGAAGGCCAGCTGCTGCCCTTCCCGCCCCGCTCGATCTCCGCTCCCCAGACGCTGTTCAAGCACGACACGCTGCCAATCGCCGAGTGGTGCGATGCCTGGCTGCGAGCCGGAGCCACCCATCACATGGGTGCCGCCCAGGGGCGCTGGACGGCCCACCTGCTCCATCTTGCCCGGATGCTGGGCATCGAAGCGGTCGTCGTCTGACCATGGCTACCCGGGCCGGCCTTCACGCGCCGCTATTCGAGATCGGCTTGAAGGGCTACGCCTATGGGCTGGAAGCCGTTCGCCTGGCGCGGGCGGCCGACGAGCTGAGCGACGAGTTCGGGGTCAGCATCATCTTCGACCCGCAGGCCGTCGACATCCCGGCCGTTGCGCGGGAAACCCGGCACCTACTCGTGTTCGCCCAGCACATGGACCCGGTCTCGTCCGGCCGGGGGGTTGGGAGCGTCCTCGCCGAGGCGATCAAGGAGGCCGGCGCGGTCGGTACGATGCTCAACCACTCGGAACGGCGAATGACCCTGACCGACATCAACCGGGCGCTCGGGCGGGCCCGCGAGGTTGGCCTGGCGACGATGGTCTATGCCGACTCGCCGGAAGAGGCCGCGGCGCTCGCGATCCTCGGCCCGGACATCATCCTGGCGGAGCCACCCGAGTTGATCGCCACGAGCCGGTCCGCGGCCACCGAGATGCGCGGCTTCGTTGAAAAGTCGGTCGAGCTCGTCGGGCTGATCAACCCGGAGATCATCGTGATGTGCGGCGCCGGGGTCCAGACCCCGGCCGACGTGGCCGCGATGATCGGCCTCGGGCTGGGCGGAACCGGGTCGTCGAGTGGGATCCTGCGGGCCGCGGACCCGGTCGCGACGATGCGCTCGATGATCGCGGCGATGCATCAGGCCTGGCTGGAACTGCACCCCGCCGCGGCGCTGACCGGAACACAGAGAGGATCGATCTGATGACCGTCTACCACCAGGCCGTCGAGGTCCACAGCCCGCTCCATAAGCCCATGTTCCACGACGTCACCGCGGCGGCCGAGCAGGCGGTCGCGAGCTCGGGGATCCGGATGGGCACGATCACGGTCTATTCCCCGCACACGACCTGCAGCGTGATCCTCCAGGAGGAGTCCCACGACCGCTTGTTCGACGGCACGGAGCATCTCCTCCAGGACATGCTCGATCGACTCGAGGTGATGGTCCCCACCTGCCGCCACGAGGGCCAGTACCTCCATCCCGGCCCGCTCCACATCAAGCATGCCGTCGAGGACCTCGGCGAACAGGCGGCCTGGAGCCTCAACGTGGACGCCCACATCCGTTCCGGACTGATCGGGCGATCCGAGACGATCCCGATCAACGACGGGCGGATGGAGCTGGGTGAGTTCGGACGGATCTACTTCGTCGACTTCGACGGTGTCCGCGAGCGCGATCGGACGGTCCATCTCCAACTGATGGGCGAGTAGCCTTCGGGTCCGCCGGTGATCTACGCTACGTGCCTTCGACCGTCCAGCGATCGTGGGAGCGTCCTCGTTGATCTGCCCAAAGTGCGCCACCGAGAACAAGCCGGGCCGCAAGTTCTGTGTCGCCTGCGCGACGCCCCTGCCCACGGCCTGTCCGACCTGCGGGGCGGGCTACGACCCCGGCGATGTCTTCTGCGGCGAGTGCGGCGCACCCCTGGCTTCGAGCGCAGCCCCCGCCAGGGCGGCCCGCCCAGGCGTTCCCGTCGCCGGATCTCCGATCGCCGAGCGCCGGCTCGTCTCGGTCCTGTTCGCCGACCTCGTCGGCTTCACCCCGTTCGCCGAAGAGCGTGACGCCGAGGACGTCCGCGACACCCTGACCCGCTACTTCGAGATCGCCTCCGACGTGATCGGGCGCTACGGTGGCACGGTCGAGAAGTTCATCGGTGATGCGGTGATGGCCGTGTGGGGAACGCCGACGGCTCACGAGGACGACGCGGAGCGGGCCGTGAGGGCCGGACTCGATCTCGTCGAAGCCGTGCACGACCTCGGCTCGGGCGTCCAGGCCCGGGCCGGGATCCTCACCGGCGAAGCCGCGGTCACCCTGGGCGCGACCAACCAGGGCATGGTCGCCGGCGATCTGGTGACCACGGCGGCCCGCCTCCAGTCGGCCGCTCAGCCGGGCACGGTCCTCGTCGGCGAGCCGACCATGCGGGCAGCCAGCGCGGCGATCGCCTTCGAGGAGGCGGGTGAGCAGGTCCTCAAGGGCAAGACGGCGCCGGTTCCCGCCTGGCGCGCGCTCCGAGTGGTCGCCCAACGCGGCGGCCAGAGGCGATCCGACCTGCCCGAGCCGCCGTTCGTCGGCCGCGACGAGGAGATCCGCCTGCTCAAAGACCTGATCGCCACCACCGGCCGTGATGGGCGAGCGCGGCTGGCATCGATCACCGGACCGGGCGGGATCGGCAAGAGCCGGCTGGCCTGGGAGCTCGAGAAGTACATCGACGGGATCAGCGCCACGATCTACTGGCACCGTGGTCGCTCGCCGTCCTACGGCGAGGGGATCGCCTTCTGGGCACTTGGCGAGATGGTCCGCCGTCGGGCGCACCTGGCCGAAGCGGACGATGAGGCTACGACCCGCGAGCGGATTCACACGACGGTCCTCGAATACGTCCCGACCGATGAGGATCGGCGCTGGGTTGAGCCGGCCCTGCTGACCCTGCTCGGCCTGGAACCCGCGCCGGCGGGGGGCCGTGACGTCCTGTTTGCCGCCTGGCGAATCTTCTTCGAACGGATCGCCGAGCACGGAACGGTGATCCTCTTATTCGAGGACCTGCAGTGGGCCGACACGGGCCTCCTCGACTTCATCGAATACCTCCTCGAGTGGGCCCGAAGTGCGCCGATCCTGGTGGTCACGCTGGCCCGGCCCGAGCTGTTCGATCGCCGACCGGACTGGGGCGCCGAGATCCGCAACCTCACCCGGGTGGCCCTCGAGCCGCTCACCGATGGGGCGATGCGAGCGCTCCTCGATGGCTTCGTGCCGGGTCTACCGGAGCCTGCCGTGGCCGCCATCCTGGCCCGGGCAGACGGGATGCCCCTGTATGCCGTGGAGACCGTCCGGGCACTCGTAGCCGACGGCCGCCTCGAACGGGACGGGTCCAGCTATCGCCCGATCGGCGACCTCGGCACGCTGACAATCCCGGAGACGCTGCGCAGCCTGATCGCCTCGCGCCTGGATGCTCTCGAGCCCGCCGATCGAAGCCTCGTCGCCGACGCGGCCGTGCTGGGCAACTCGTTCAGCCTGGCCGGTCTGAGTGCCGTCAGCGGCGTCGACCCGGCCGAGCTCGAACCGCGCCTGCGGGCCCTCGTCCGCCGGGAGCTGTTCGACCTCGAGGTCGATCCCCGTTCACCAGAGCGCGGTCAATACGGCTTCGTCCAATCGCTCATCCGCGAGGTTGCCCACGGGACGCTGGCCAAACGCGAACGCCGGGCACGTCACCTGGCGGCGGCGCGCTACTACGAGGGGCTGGGCGACGATGAGCTGGCCGGCGCGCTCGCCAACCACTACCTCGCCGCTCACGAGGCCTCGGCCGACGGCGCCGAAGCCGACGCAGTGGCGATCCAGGCGCGGTTGGCCCTGTCCGGCGCCGCAGACCGGGCCGCGACCCTGGGCGGGCACGACCAGGCGATTGCCTACCTCCGCTCCGCGATCGCAATCACGAGTGGTGCCTCGGAGCGAGCCGCCCTGCTCCTGCGGGCCGCCCGGTCGGCCAACGCGTCGGCCCGTCACGACGAGGCCGACGCCTTCGTGCGTGAGGCGAGCCAGCTCGCCGCCAGCGCCGGTGATGCCGCCTCGGCCGGCGAGGCCCAGGCCCTCCTCGGCGAGATCCTGATTGATTTCGGCAACGCCCCGGAGGCAGTCGCGGTCCTGGATGCAGGGGTCGCGGCCTTTCCCGCAGGCGGGCCCGCAGAGACCCGGGCCAGCCTCTACGCGAACCTGTCCCGAGCGCTCATGCGCAGTGGGCAGTCGCGGCGGGCCATCGAGGCGGCCGATCTGGCCCTCGACCTGGCCGAACACCTCGATCTCGACCGGATCATCGCCGAAACGTTCAACAACAAGGGCTCTGCACTTGACCAGCTTGGCCGGCGGCGGGAGAGCACGTTGCTGCTCCAGGCGGCCGTGGACCTGGCCCGGGCCGGAGGTCACGTCGCGGCAGAAGTCCGGGCGCTGGCGAACCTGGCCACCAAGATCGAGGATCCTCGTCAGTCCCGGGACACGTATTGGCAGGCCGCCGAGCTGGCCCTCCGGGTGGGCAACCGGAGTCTTGCCCGCTGGTCTTCGGAAGCGGTCCGGATCGGGGATTGGCAGCTCGCCGAGGGCTGGGACGAGGCGCTCGGGCTGAACCTCGACGACCCCGAGAACGATCGGCTGAGCCGTGGCGGAAGCCTCCTCGACGAGGTTCGCCGGCTGTCGATCGACGGCCTGTTCCTGGTTGCCCGGGGCGAACCAACCGATGAGATCCTGGCCCGCCTCGAGGAACTGTCCAGCCAGATTTCCGATCCCTACGCGGTTGCCGCCACTCGCTTCCTGCGCTCCGACCGGGCGATGATGGCCGGCGATCTCGAGACTGCCGCCCAGGGCGGAGTAGCAGCCGCCGATGCTGATCCCCAGCTGACCTTCCTGTACCTGAACCTTGCCATGCGCCCGGCCCTGTGGAGCCGGAACCTTGAGCTGGCCCGGACGATCGCCGACCGGATCGACGATCATCTGATGACCGGCGCCGGTGCGACCGCGGACCGGACGGCCGCTCGGGCCGGCATCGCGGCACTCGAGGGCCGCGTCGACGATGCGATCGCCGGATATCGGGACGCCCTCGCTCGTTGGCGGCTCCTGGGCGACGATCTTGACCTGGCGCGTCACGCGCTCGACTTCGTGACCCTGGTCGGACCCGACCGGCCGGTTGCCCGCGGGGCTGCGGCCGAGGCGCGGGTCATCTTCGAGCGGGTCCGGGCAAGGCCCTACTTGGAGCTGCTTGATGCGGCCCTGGCCGGTGGCCAGGGCGGGGTGCCGGCGGCCAGCCCGAGCCGGACCCGGGTGGCCTCCGGCAAGGTGCCCGATGGCCGCGATTGAGAAACGCCTGGCCGCCCTCGGCCTGGTGCTGCCGCCCCCGACCCAGCCGCCACGGGGCGTCATCTTCCCCTTCCTGTTCGTGCGGTTCCTGGGCGAGCGGGCGCTCATCTCAGGCCATGGACCGCAGGCTCCCGACGGCTCGCTTGCCCTGCCGCTCGGCAAGGTCGGCCGTGACCTGACGGTCGAGCAGGGTTACGCAGCGGCGCGACTCGTCGGGCTCTCGATCCTGGCCAGCCTCCAGCGGGCCCTTGGCGACCTGGATCGAGTCAGCGCCTGGGGCCGCATCTTCGGGATGGTCAATTCGGCACCCGGATTCAACCAGCAGCCGAGCGTGATCAACGGCTTCTCGGACCTGATCCTGGAGCTGTACGGACCAGGCATCGGAGCCCACACCCGGAGTGCCGTGGGGATGGCCGAGCTGCCATTCGATATCCCGGTCGAGATCGAGGGCGAGGTCCTGATCCGGGCCTAAGGGTCAGGCGGCGGACGACTGCCAGACGGGCTCGGGCGCCGTGGCCCGGTCGGTGCTGCCGTTCGGGGGGACCGGCGGGTGGAACAGGGCGACGGCCAGCCGGGCGATCTCAGTCTCCTGGCCCGGCTCGAATTCGAGGCCGAGGTCCCAGGCTCGCGCGCCGACGGCGGTCTTGCGCCGGATCGCGCAGGCGAACTCGACCCGGGTCCCGTCAAGGTCGAGCGCCAGCCGGGGTCCGCCCAGCCCAATGCCGATCGGTTCGAGCACTACGACCCGCGCCCCGGTGACCGACAGGTCGCGCACCTCGCAGGTCGCGCCCCACATCCGGCCCACGACTCCAACCGGCAGCCGGGTGCTGGCTCGCCGGTTGGCCGAGAAGCGGCTCGATCGAATCCGTCCGATGGCCGCCAACAGGAGTCCAAGGTTCGCGGCGACAAAGAAGGCCGCCCCGATCGCGGCCCACGGCACGCCGTAGTGCGAAGGGCTCAGCCCGAGGATCGTCGCGGTGAACCAGACCAGGGCGATCGAGCAGATGACCGCCATCCAGGTCAGGAGTGGCGGGGTGGACGTACGTGTCCGGCCACCCTCGTGACGGCCCTTGGGGGTCACCTGGAACCGGTTGTCGCGATCCGGGGCGAAGATCGCCAGGGTGGCCGGCAGGACGGCCGGCATTCGGAGCACCTCGAACAGGAGCGACAGGAGGGGCGGGTAGTGGCCCCGGGCGAGTAGCCGGAGGGCCACGAACTGGAGGCCCAGGGTGACCACGAAGAACGGCGCGAAGATCTCGCCAGCGGCCCGGATCGGGACGGCCCCGGTCAGGACGACGGCGACAGGGATGGTCATGTAGGCCAGGGTTCGCCACGAGTCGAACCAGCCGAACAATGTCGTCACGAAGGCCAGCCGCTGCCCGACGTTCAAACCCGGTCCGAAGAGCGGATTCTCGCGGCGCAGGACCTGCATCGCGCCCTTGGCCCAGCGATGTCGCTGGACGAGGTACGCGTGGGCGTCATCGGGTGCGAGACCCCGGGCAACGACCTCGTTGTGGTAGGCGCCGGTCCAGCCGGCTCGATACATCCGGATCGTCGTGTGGATGTCCTCGGTGACGCTGTCGGTGGCGACCCCGCCCACGGACTTGAGTGCGCTGACCCGGACAAGCGCGCAGGTGCCACACCAGAACGGCGCCGACCAGCGACTCTTGGCCGGGGCGATGACCCGGTAGAAGACGGCCTCCTCGTTGAACGTCTGGCCGTTTCCACGGCGCTCGTGCTCGAACGAATCCAGGTTGTAGAAGTCCTGCGGTGTCTGCACGAACGCCAGCTGATCGTCGTCGAAGTAAGGCAGGGTGGCGACCAGGAAGCGGGCGGTCGGGATGTGGTCGGCGTCGAGGACGGCGACGATGTCGGCCTCGATCCGGTCGAGGGCGTAGTTCAGGTTGCCGGCCTTCGCGTGGCTATTGTCGGGGCGGGCAAGGTAGCTGGCGCCCAGCTGCTCGGCGAGACGGCGGACTTCGCCGCGCCGGCCATCGTCGAGGACCCACGTCTGATGGGCCGGCTGGAGGGCAACGGCCGCCGCGATCGTCGGCAGGAGGATCTCGGGCGGCTCGTTGTAGGTCGGGATCAGCACCGCGACATTCCAGCGCTCAAGGTCATGACCGACCGGCGTTGGTGGTGGATCCAGGTTCCACACCGCGACCGTGTAGAGGACCAGGCCGATCGCGTTATGGACTTCCACCGCGAACAGCGGGATCGCGACCCACCACCAGGCCAGGTCGATCGTCCCGTTGAGCCGCCAGGCGAGGTAGGCGAACGTGACCGCGATCGCCGACAGGGCCCAGCCGCGAATGAGCAGCTTGCGGGTGGCCGACTCGGGTCGAGGCAGCGACCCGTCCGGGAATCGCTGATCGGACCTGGCTCGGGGCGTGGTAATGGAAGCGCTGGTCATCGCTGGGCGAGCCTAGGCAGGCGCGGCACCACCCGGCCATCGGGCTATGGTCGGCCCCGCCAGGCCCAAAAGTCCTGGCCTGTCCGGGAGGGCGAGCCATGGGTGCCCCCGGGGGGAGTACCAATGGTTGACGCTCCCGGGGCTCCGTGCGAGGATGCCAAAAGGGGTTCGAACGAGCGTGCGGAGCGGTTCCGGTGGCTGAATCCGGCCCCGTGTAGCCCGGCTGCGCCGGCAGAACGAGCTCTCGGCAGGCCGGCGAGCGGGCCGTCGGGCCCGGGACCATTGCGCCGGTGCATCGCCGCACCGCTGATTCGATCAGGCCCTCGCGGACATCCCCGTCGTCCTCATTCACCTTGCTCCGTCGAGCTGGTTCGGCGGCCGTCTCATTGGACCGGAGTTCGTATCGAATGACCGCCCGTGCCCCGCGGCGCTCCCTCCTGTCGTTGATCGCCAGCCTTGGCCTCGCGTTCGGAATGGTCACGCCCGGCAGGACCGTGGCGGCCGGCCCGATGCCAACCCTCAGTGGCAGCCCCACGCCGGCGGTGCAGACGCCCGCTCTGCAGGCGCCTGCACAGCCCGCGGCGCGACCGGCTCAGCCGGAGATCTTCAATCCGGCCAATCCAGAGCTCGTCAAGCCGGCCCTCACCGGCGTGCTTCCGGCCGGCTTCCAGGAACAGATCGTGATCAACGGCCTCCGCCAGCCGACGAACATCCAGTTCGCACCGAACGGGAAGGTGTTCGTCGCCGAGAAGAGCGGCGTGATCCTCGAGTACGACAGCCTCGCCGACACCAGCCCGACGACCTTCGCCGACCTCTCCCGGGAAGTGATGAACTACTGGGACCGGGGCCTGCTGAGCATCGCGATCGACCCCGCCCTGACGACGGGCCGGCCGTATATCTACGT
>JBBRIM010000006.1:0-26420 GCA_038221095.1 Candidatus Limnocylindrales bacterium | reverse complement strand
CGAGACGATCGCGGCCAGCGGACCGGGCGGCGCAGGTCATCGCGAGCTGAGCGCCACGGTCGGCGCGTTCGATCGCGAGGTGCTCGGCGTCGAACACCCGCAGGATCATCGCTTCCTGCGGATCGAGGGCCGGCACGGCTTCCTGTACCGGGATGCCATCGGCGTCAACCACGGGTATGGCTATGCCTGGCAGACCGGTCGAGTGGGACCCGTCGCGATCCGGGATGGCTCGTTGATGGGCCCCGTCCTCGGTCACCTGCTGCGGGCCGTACCCGCCCGCGGCGCGCAGGCGGTGTGGGTGCCTGGCGCCGCCGGAGCGGCGATCACCACCCTTCTCCGGGCCGGTCTGCGCTTCGACGACTTCCCGATCCTGCTCGGCTGGAACCAGCCGTTCGCGGATTTCGAGCGCTACCTGCCGATCTCGCCCGGCCTGCTCTAGGACGTTCAGGGCAGCGGACAGGTCCGGTTGGGGGTGGTAGCCTCCGGACGTGGCTTCCCCGAACGCGACCCCGCCGCGGGCCGCCGCGCGCTCGCACCGCGAGCAGCCCGCCGCCCACCCGATCGCTGAGACACCGGGCGAGCAGGCGATCCTCGTCCTGCACGACGTGACCAAGACCTACCCCAACGGCAAGACGGCCCTGCGCGATGTGGACCTGGTCATTCCCGAGGGTGATTTCGTGTTCCTGGTCGGCGCCTCGGGAGCCGGCAAATCCACCCTGATCAAGCTGCTCATCCGCGACGAGATCGCCAGCCGCGGAGCAGTCATCCTCGACGGCCAGGACCTGGCTCGACTGAACCGCCGCGAAGTGCCCCGGATCCGGCGCAAGATCGGGATCATCTTCCAGGACTTCAAGCTGCTGCCCACCAAGACGGTCCGCGAGAACGTCGGGTTCGCCCTGGAGGTCACTGGAACGCCGCGGCGCCAGATCGCCCCGGCGGTCGAGCGGGTCCTGTCGCTGGTGGGGCTGAGCGCCCAGGCTGCCCAGCTGCCGTCGCAGTTGTCGGGTGGCGAGCAGCAGCGCACGGCGATTGCCCGGGCCCTGGTCCATGACCCTCGCCTGATCATCGCCGACGAGCCGACCGGCAACCTCGACCCGCTGATCAGCTGGGAGATCATCCAGCTCCTGTCCCGGATCAACGAGCTCGGCGTGACGGTCTTGATGGCCACCCACAACGCCGAGATCGTGACCGCCCTGCGCAAGCGGGTCGTGGCCCTCGAAGACGGGCGGATCACCCGGGACGAGCTCGGCGCCGCCTACCACCGCGAGGACTGAGCGATGCTCTCGTTCGTCGCCTTCAG
Organism: Candidatus Limnocylindrales bacterium; assembly: GCA_038221095.1. Lineage (GTDB taxonomy): Bacteria > Chloroflexota > Limnocylindria > Limnocylindrales > CSP1-4 > Palsa-1033. Next base: position 25,120 of record JBBRIM010000006.1, on the reverse strand, counting down.
CCTGAAACGAGCCTGGCAGGGCTTCTGGCGGAATGCCCTGATGAGCATCGCGGCCACGGCCACGATGGTCCTGATGCTCGTCCTGTTGAGCACGTTCTTCGTCGTCCTGTCGGGCCTCGATGCAGGCCTCAAGTTTGTCGAGCAGAAGGTCGAGGTGGTGGCCGAGCTGCGCGATGACGCGCCCGACCTGAAGGTGACCCAGCTCCGCCTGGACGTCGCGGCGCTGCCGGAAGTGGCCTCCGTCGACTACGTCACCAAGCAGATGGCTCTCGCCCAGTTCAAGCAGCGGATGATCGAACAGGGTCGTCCGGACCTGACCCAGTTCCTCGACAGCAACCCACTGCCGGCCAGCCTCAACATCAAGCTCAAGGATCCCCACCAGTTCGGCACGGTCGTCTCGACCCTGCGCGCCCGGACCGACGTGGTGGGCACCGTCGAGGAGGTCCAGAATCTGGTCGACCGGGTTCTCACGGTGACCAACCTGCTCAGGACCGGCGGGCTGATCCTGCTCGGGCTGGTCGGCCTGACCGTGCGGTTCATCATCGTCAACACGCTCCGGCTGGCGGTGGTCGCCCGGGCCGAGGAGATCGAGATCATGCGCCTGGTGGGCGCCTCGGACGCGTTCATCCGCTGGCCGTTCATCTTCGAGGGCGCCCTTGTTGGCCTGCTCGGCGCCCTGATCACGCTGGTCCTGCTGGCGCTGGGGGCCGGCCCGCTGACCAGCGTGATGACCCGCTTCTTCGAGATCCTGCCGCTCGAGATGGGCTCGCTCTCGCGCAACCTGACGATCATCGTGCTGATCACGGGCACTGGCCTGGGGACACTCGGGTCGTGGGTCTCGGTCCGGAGCTACCTCCTCAAGTAGCGCTGGCCCGCGGCGCCCTGGCACCGGACGGCGGCTGAGCCCGGCCCGTTGTAGGCTGCCGATGCCCAAGCTCCGCCGACACGGGGCCGACGCGACCCGAACCCCAGGACCGATCCATGCTCCAGACCGATCCCCCGTCCCCGTCCGTGTCCCCGAGTCCCGGCCGCCGGCCGGCGCTGCCCTGGTTCATCCTGATCGTCGCGGTCCTGGGCGGCGCGGGGCTGTTCCTGTCCGGATTCGCCCTGGGCGCCGTGCGGACCTCTACTCCCGGGACCCCCCTGGCGGATCGCCCTGCGTTCGAGCCGTTCTGGGACACCTACAACTCGATCCAGAACGACTACGCCCTCGATCCGGTCGATCGCAAGACGCTGGTTGAGGGCGCCATCCGGGGAATGATCGCGGCGCTCGGCGACCCGTTCAGCCAGTACCTCAGTCCGAGCGATTTCCAGTCCACCCTGGAGGGTCTGGCGGGCAAGTTCACCGGAATCGGGGCGACGATCCCGGCCACGACCCGTTCCACCAACGCCGCCTGCACCACGCTCGGGGCGGGTTGCACGCTCGTCGTGTTGAGCGTGATCCAGGGCGCACCGGCCGACAAGGCCGGGGTGCTGGCGGGCGACCGGATCGTGTCGATCGACGGGCTGGCCCTGGCCGGCAGCATCGACGCCGCCGTGGCCAGGATCCGCGGGCCCAAAGGCACGACGGTGGTCCTCGGGATCGATCGCGCCGGCTCGACGACCCCGCTCTCGATCTCGATCGTGCGTGACCTGGTCGTCCAGAAGGAGGTCGAGACCCGCTCACTCGCCGGGGGCTCGGTCGGCTACATCCGCCTGGTTGGGTTCAGCGATGCCGCCGCCCGAGACTTCGCGGCCGCCGTCAGGGCCGATGTGGCGGCCGGTCAGACGCGGCTCGTGGTGGACCTGCGGGGCAATCTCGGCGGCTACATCACTGCAGCCCAGGCGGTGGCCAGCCAGTTCCTCGACGGTGGGGTGATCTTCTACGAGCGCGGGGCCGATGGGGTCGACGTGGCGACGAACGCGACCCGGGACGGTGGCGCGCTCGATCCGCGGATCAGGGTGGTGGTCCTGATCGACGGCAACACTGCCTCGGCCAGCGAGATCGTGGCCGGCGCCCTGCAGGCCCGCGGGCGGGCCCAGCTGATCGGCGGCAAGTCGTACGGCAAGGGCACGATCCAGGCGTTCCAGCAACTGTCCGACAATAGCGGCGGCTTCCGGCTGACGATTGCCAAGTGGCTGACCCCGAACAAGGTCTGGATCCACCACGTCGGGCTGAGCCCGGACATACCGGTCGCAGTCCCGGCCGACAACCCGGCGGGGTCTGACCTGGTCCTCGACCGCGCCCTGCAGGTCCTGGCTGCATCGCCGAGCGCTGAGGTGCCTTCGCTCGCCCGGGCGGCCTGACCCGTGGGTATTGCGCTGAGCGCGGGCTTCAGGTACGGTTTCCAAGAACGAAAGGAGGTGATGTGCAGTGTCTGAACGTCGTCGCTGCACCACCTCGCAGGAGATGACCGTCTAAGCGGACACCCTGCGGGTGGTGAAAGCGTTATCGAACGCCGGTCCGTGAGGGCCGGCGTTCGTGCGCCCCGAAGCCCGCCCGCCCTGAAGCCAACACGCCCTGCCGGCGTACCATCCCGCCGACGGTCATCACCGAAGGAGTCCAGCCATGGGCGAGGAGACCATCGCCCTCAACCGCCGCGCCAGGCACCAGTTCACGATCGACGATACGTTCGAGGCCGGGATTGCATTGACCGGCACCGAGATCAAGTCGGTCCGTGGCCATCACGTGAACCTGTCCGATGCCTACGCCCGGATCGACCGCGGCGAGATGTGGCTCTTCGCTGCCCACATCGCCCCGTACGAGGGTGGCAACCGGTTGAACCACGAGGCAAAGCGAACCCGCAAGCTGCTCGTCCACCGGGCCGAAATCACCCAGCTGCTCTCGAAGACGAAACAGAAGGGTCAGACCATGGTTCCGCTCCGGCTCTACATCAACGAGCGCGGCCGAGCCAAGATCGAGATCGGCCTGGCCCGGGGCAAGCAGCTTTACGACCGCCGTCGCGACATCGCCGAACGGGACTCCCGGCGCGACATGGCCCGCCAGCTCTCAGACGTCACCCGCGGCCGCTAGCCGGGCGGCCGGGCGGGGCGCCGCTCCGGGCCGTAGCTTCGGGCCGCGGCTCCGGGCCGGGGCGCCGGCGGTCTTCTCAAATGTCGCCGTCCAGAAACCTTACGGCGATCGCCGGTCCCGGCGACGCGGCTGCCGACCAGATAGCTGTTCCGGTCGAGCACGAATTGCGGCCCGACCAAGGCCCTGGACGGGGGTCGACCCCGAATGGCGACCGGTTCGGCCGCTAGTGCGTCTGCCAGCGACATCTGGCACAACCTGGGCTCAGCCGGGGCTCGCCAAGGCCGTCTTCAAGCCAAATGCCGCTGTGAGCGGCCCTATGGTGTTCCGAAGACAGCGAAACGGGCCCACCGCTTGTTCGGACGCCGGCCCCGAGCACGGACCGCCGGCAATCGAGCGTCACTCGAGCCCGAAACTGATCATGATCCCGCGTACGGCCGCTCACAGTGGAATATGTCCCGAAGTCGGTCGCGACAGGCCGCCGGCCCGGGCGGTGCCGCGTCCCCGGACGCGCCGGAGCTCGCTCGTCTCGCCGAAAGGGCCATACCACCGGCGCTTGGCAGCGGCCCGGCCTTGTGGGATGATCGTCGTCCGTCGGGCGCAGTTCGACGGACGTGGGGATGCGTGGATTCGACAGGGTCCAGCTACCAGGGAACGCGAGCCGAGGATGTCGCTCTGGCCTCGTAAAAAGGCGACAAAACGAAGTAACTGGCAACCGCCAGCCTGCTCTCGCCCTCGCTGCTTAGGCAGTAAGGTGAGCGTGGAAGCAGCCTCCTCCTCGCGGGCTGTGGAAGCGTCATTCAGCGAGGATGCGAACGGTGCGATTGCCGCGTAGCGTCGTTCAAAGCCCGATCTAGGGACACGTGACTGGACCGACCGAGAGCCTGCCGATGGGCGCTCGGGCGGTTGACGACAAATCATCGGACACGCTCGTAGTGGTCCCTGGCGAAGGGTTCTGGACGGGGAGTTCGACTCTCCCCCATCTCCACCACCAACTTTGCGCGCCTTGAGCGCCCCGGCTGATCGTCCCTGCCCGAACGTCTCCGGAGATGGCCAACATGGATTTCAAGCTCGAACTGGTGGTCCTGCCGGTGTCGGATGTGGATCGCGCCAAGGCGTTCTACATGGATCGGGCCGGGTTCAACCTGGATGTCGACTTCCGGGCCGGTGATTTCCGGGTTGTCCAGCTGACCCCGCCGGGCTCGGCCTGCTCGGTGACCTTGATGGCCACCACGGAAATGACCCCGGGCAGCATCCACGGGCTCCACCTGGTGGTCGATGACATCGAGGCGGCTCGGACGGCGCTCCTCGGGCGCGGCCTGGAGGCGAGCGAGATCTACCACTACGAAGGCGGCGGTCAGCAGCCGGGACCCGATCCGAATCGCGCGAAGTATGGTTCGTATCTCTCGTTCAGTGATCCTGACGGGAACGATTGGCTCGTCCAGGAAGTCCCGCCGGCCGGCGCGGCAGGCTAGCCCGGCAGGCTGTCCAAGGGAGGGACCGACGATGGAAACGAACGAATTCCCGGCTGGCGCGGGGCAGTGGATCGTGGTCTATGTCTCGCCGGACACGAGCGACGAGGTCGACGCGGCGGCGCTCTACAGCGAAATCGCCGACGACGCGGCTGATCGCCTTGTGAAGGGGCAGCGCCTCGTCTCGATGGCAGCCGTGCCGACCCGGCATGCCCAGGCCTTCCTGGGTCGCCAGGGCAGCGGCTACGAGACGAAGATGGCCGTGGCGGTCGTCTACTCGGCGGCACAGCCGGCCGACGCCCCGACCTGAACATGTCAGCCGCCCGGCGCCGCCTGGACCCGGCCGGCGGGTCGGTTGTCAGCCGGCGGGCTAGCTCTTGCCCTTCAGGATGATCCCGACCATCCGGGCGTAATGCGAGAAGAACGTGTCGACGTGGAGAACCTTGCCGTTCTGGTCGCGGACGGTCCGGGTCACCCACACATCCTGGCCGTCGGCCGGGTACTCGATCTGCTGGAACTGGCCGACCTTGAGCGACTTGGTGTACTCGACCACGGTGTAACCCTTGATGTAGTTCTTCACGATCGGCGCGGACAGGGTCACAGTGCGGCCGGTCGGGATGCTGTACATCGTGAAGCGGACGATTCCGGGCCGAGCGTAGGTCCGGATCAGGATGGGGTACGGCGTGTCGTTGGTGAAGGTCATGTTCTGGACGCTGCCGCCGTCCTGGAAGACCGTCGCGTCGAGGCCCTTTGGATAGCGGCTGATGTAGTAGTAGTGGTTCATCCGGGCGCCCATCTGGAGGCCGGCTCGAAGTGCGGCGTTGAACAGGGTGGTGGAGGTCGAGCAGATGCCGCCGCCGATCGTCTTGCCCTCGACGGAGTGGCCGTTGATGATCGCGCCACCCAGCTTGTAGCCCTTGGCCAGGGACACCTCGCCGACGGTCTTCCAGAAGTTGAATGTGGCGCCGGAGGCGACGATCGTGCCGTCGATCGCCATCGCCGGGATCGTGATGTTGGCGCTGTTGCCGTTATGCGCTCCGGGGGAGTAGTAGGTGGTCCAACTGGAGATCGCTCGCATCTGGGGCGCGGCACTCGTGGCAGCCGCAGTCGTCAGGTTGGGTGAAATCGCGAGGATGACCGGACTGATCGGGTTCGGACTCGCGACGCCAGCCGCGCGCTGATCCAGGAGGGTCTGGATCAGACCCAGGGAGCTGGCCACGTCCAGGCTGCGTCCGTCCTTGCCGGCAATCACCCCGACGACCTTGTTGTTCTTGCCAACCAGGAATGATGCGTCGACAGCCTTGCGACTGATCTTGCGGGCCAACCCGTTCAGGGTTGCGACAACCCGGGCTGGGTCAGCTTGGACCCCGTAGGTGCCGTCGGCACTCGTCCCGACAACCAGCCAGGAGGCGACCGTGGTCGCGGGGATTGTCCAGGAGTCCTTCCCGTGGACGAGGACGATCGGGCTGATCTGGCCGTTCGCTGCGGCGGCCGCCTTGCTTGCCTGGCTCGAACTGATCGCAGGCGCGATCGGCATGAACTCCGGGCTGACATCGATCGACTGCTGCGCGGGAGCCTGGGCGGATCCCAGGGCCAAGATGACCTGGCGCGTCAGGGGATCGGTCTGGAGCGTTCGGCCGTCGCCCGAGCTGGTGGCCACGAAACCCGCGGCGCTGGGCTGGATCGAGGCGTCCATCGGGCCGGTCGCCAGCGCCCCTGCGAGGCGGGCCAGGCTGTTGGCCAGGGTGGTCCGATCAAACGTGACAACCGGTGCGATGTCTGCCCCGCGGATCGCAGTCCGGATTTCGTCGGCGACCCGCTGGACGGGACTGCCGGACCGGCCGACAGCGAGGGCGGCGTCGAGCATCGCGTTCACGTCGACGTGCCGACCCAGGTCGGCATAGGTGACGGTCGTCGTAACGGCGGGCAGAACGATCGACAGCTGACCCTGGCTGAATCCGGCGTAGGCGGCCGTCAGGCGGGCAGCCGCCTGGTCACGGGTCAGGCCCGACAGGTCAACCGAGCCGGCGTGAACACCGGCCCCGATCTTGCCGAGGTGGGCCCGCTCATAGGCGAACAGGGCGGCGCCGGCGAGGACGAGTGCCACCGTGAGGCCGATGAGGAAGGCGATCAGGACGCGCGGCCACGACACGCGGCGGCTCGAATCGAGTACCGCCGGGAGTTCAGTTTCGGTCGTGGTGGTCATGTGCGTGGGTCATCCTACCAGCAGGTTCAAGCCCCGCCGTTCCGTCAGAGGTCCCAGGGGCAGGGGTACGTATCGACGAACGGAATCGTCCAATCGTGACGCTCAGGCGCGCGGCAGGACGATCACCCTCCGGTTTGGCTCCTCGCCGATCGACTGGGTGGCGACATCCGGATGATCGCGCAGGGCGATGTGGATCCAGCGTCGTTCCAGCGCCGACATCGGCTCGAGCTGGAGCATCTTGCCCGTCTCGCTGACTCGCTCGGACGCTCGCCGGGCAATCTCGACGAGCTGGCGCTCGCGCCGGCCGCGGTAATCCTCGACATCAACCAGAACTCGGGTCCAATCGCCCATCCGGCGGGAGAGCATCAGGTTGACCAGGTGCTGGAGGGCGGACAGGCGCTCGCCCTTCCGGCCGATCAGGGCACCGAGAGCCTCCTTCTCGTCGCCCTCGCCGATCACGTTGAGGCGGCTGGTCTCGCCGGCCCGGATCTCGACGGCGACGTTGAACTCCATCAGGCGCATCAGGTTCTCGAGGATCTCCTTGCCCGCGGCGAGGGCCTCGGGCGATGCGTCGGCTGCTTCCAGGTCGGCTCGCTCGGCAGCGACTGATCCACGGGCGGCGGCGACCTCGGCGGCCTCGCGCTCGGTCAGATCGGCGCTCGGCGCCCGGTGGGGCCGATCGTCGCGCGGCCGATCGTCGCGCGGCCGGTCATCGCGGCGGGGTGGGCGGTCGTTGCCGGCCGGGCGCGCGCCGCGGGCCGGACGGTCATTCCGAGCCGGGCGATCGTCGCGCGCCGGGCGATCGTCGCGGGGCGATGAATCGGATCGGGCAGCGCCGGCCTGGGGGGCCGCCTCGGAACGGGGTGCTTCGGTCCGGGGGGCATCCTGGCGGTCGCGCGGTCGATCATCGCGGCGCGGGCCGCGGTCGCGATCGCCGTCGCGGCGGGGCGGCCGGTCGTCGCGGGGGCGGTCGTCGCGGGCCGGATCGGCCTGGGCCGGCGCCTGGATTGGCACTGCGGCCGCAGCCTCGCGCTTCGGAGCACTGCCACCGAGCGCCTGGCGCGGGGCGGCAACGATCCGGGCCGGTTCAGCGCCCATGCCCAGGACACCCCGGCTGCCGGGCGTGAGGATCTCGACGTCGAGGTCGTTCAGACCGACTCCGAAGTCTTCCCGGGCCGCCTTCAGCGCCTCTTCGACCGACTTGCCGGTGAATTCCTTGTATGCACTCATGGTCAGCGTCGTCTCCCTCGTCGGCCCTGTCGGCCACCCCGTTCACGGGGACGGATCGTCGTCGCGGCTTTTGCCGCACGTTCGTCGGTTTGGGTGAGCACCGAGTTGGGTGCTCGCTTGGTTGGATCGGCGACTGGAATTGGCACCGGGAAGCGTGGCTTATGGGCCCGGGCGAAACCCGGATCCCAGCCCAGCAACGGGAACATCCCGCCCCAGCCAATGATCAGGTACTGCTGTCCCAGCGAGAACAGCGTCGACACGATCCAGTAAATGAACAGGCCCGCCGGCAGGAACCCACCGTAGAAGATCGAGATGAACGGCAGGAACAGCATCGACTGGCGCTGGATCTTGGTGTTCTGGTCGTCCACGGCGCCGGGCTCGCGGCGGGGCAGGGTCATCCGCGACTGGAATAGCTGGAGCACCGACGAGAGGATCGCCAGGACGCTGATGCCGATCCCGATCGTGAACAGGACCTGGGGCTGGCTCAGGTCAACCCCGAAGACCGTCGAGTTGATACATGGAATCACATGCCCGGCGGCGTCGTACGAGGCCGTTTCGGCGCAGTTGAGGTTGATCAGCTGGATGCCGAACACCCTCAGCATCCCGTTCGGGTTGAAATTCTGGAGGCCCGAGCTGAAGACCGAGTACATCGGGATCAGCAGCATGAACTGGAGGATCAGGGGCAGGCAACCCTGGGCCGGGTTGACCCCGCGCTCCTTATAGAACGCCTGGGTGGCTTCCTGGACCTTGACCCGGTCGCCCTTGAAGCGGCGCTGGATCTCCTTGATCTCCGGGGCGAGGAGCTGCATCCGCTTCTGGCTGACGATCTGCTTGCGATACAGCGGGATCAGCACGACCCGGACCAGCAGGGTCACCGCGACGATCGCCACGACCATGCTGCCGGTTGCCTGCTCAACTGCCACGAGGCTGATGAACAAGGCCTGGAATATGGGCGTGAACAGGAAGGCAAAGAGTGAGAACGGGTCGCTCGGAATCGCCGGATGGAGCGGGATGGCGGCCGGCGCGATGGTCGGCACGGGCGTGGGAGTCGGCGTCTGACCCGGGGCCAGGCTCGGCGCCGGGCCACTCAGTCCGGCACAGGCCGCCAGGAATACGGCCGCGAACAGGACGAGGACGCCGACCTGGATCCACGGGCGGAAGCGGCGAAGCTGGACTTGCACGGTCTGATTCACTCGGCTAGCGGACCGGGTCGTAGCCGCCGGGATGCCAGGGGTGGCATCGTGCGATCCGGCGCAGGCCCATCGCACTGCCTCGCAGGAGGCCGTAGCGCTGGATGGCCTGCTCGGCGTAGTGCGAACAGGTGGGTTCAAACCGACAGCTCGAGGGCAGCCACGCGAACACGACCCGGTAGACCTTGATCAGTCCTATTCCGATCCGTTTCACGCGGTAGTCGGTCCTTCCAGGACGCCTCCCCGGCGGAGGAGCCGTGCAACCGCCTCGGTCAGTTCCTCGTGCGTTGCCTTCACGAGCGCCGGGCGGGCGATGATCAGAACGTCCCAACCGGGCTGGAACGAGGGCGCAAGAGCCCTGAGTACTTCACGGAGACGACGGCGGAGTCGATTGCGAATGACCGCCCCGCCGATCTTTCGGCCGGTCGCCAGTCCAAACCGGGTGATCTCGAGCTCCGTCCGGAGGAACCGCACGACGAGGAGTGGGTGGGACCGAACGGTCCCTGTCGCCTGGAGCGTCGCGAAGTCCCGAGGACGGGAAAGCATCATGAGACGGGGCGGGTGAGTGCCTCGCTCGATCAGGCCGTCAGCTTCTTCCGGCCTCGGGCGCGACGGGCGGCCAGGATCCGTCGACCGCCTGGCGACGACATCCGGGCTCGAAAGCCGTGTTCCTTGGCGCGGTGGCGCTTCTTGGGCTGGTAGGTTCGCTTCATCGGGACTGCGCGTGATCCTCTCCATCAGGCCCCATGGCCCGCCTCCGGCAGTCGGATGCTTCCGACCCCTGGAGGCACGAGAACGCGCCGTGCGCACGAAAGCACCTGGCGCGTCGACGTCCCGGAGAGTATATGGACCGCTTCGATCGAGTGTCAAACGTGGCTGATCGGGGATCCGGCCGTCAGCGGCGCGCTCGGCGCCCAATCCGTTGACAGATCTACGACCCAACCCGAGCGAGGACGGAGCGCGGCGGGGGCCGAGCCGGCCTCGTGCGCCTGGCGGCGACAGTTGATCGAAGCTCGGGCCCGGAGCCGAGACCGGGGTGGCTACCGAACGAGCGGTCCTCGGCGGCCACGCTCGCATACTCCCAGGGAGTATCATGAATCGCCGACACGTTCGCCTTGCGAGCCTGCCTGAGCCGGTGCTATTCTTCCCGAGCCTTCGACGCCGGGACGCTCGCAGGCACCTTCGGAGGCACCCGGAGGAGCCAATGGAGCGGTCAGATCCGGCCCGCGCAGCGGCGTCCGTCGCCCCGACACCTTGGCTCCGCCGTCGTCCGTTCACCCCAGACCGCCGCGTCGGCGATTCATTCCTCTGAGCTGCAGGGTCACGTCGAACCTATGGACGCGAAGCACGTATGGCGAGCCGCCCTCGGTGAGCTCCAGGTCTCACTGTCTCCGGCCAACTTCGAGACGTGGCTGCGCGACACGAACCTGATCGAGGTCGACGACAACCTGTTCCGGATCGCCGTCCCGAACGGGTTCGCCAAGGACTGGCTCGAGACCCGCTACCGCTCGCTGATCTCCCAGACGCTCGCCCGGATCGTGGGCTACAGCGTCCAGGTCGACTTCGTCGTACGTAGCCCTGAAGAGGCGCCGGCAGTTGACATGGCGGCCGGGCCCTCCGCCCCCAGCCCCCAGGTCCGGCTCGAACCCGGCCGGGTCGGCGGCGAGGGTGGCTCGTCCAACCTGAACCCGCGCTACACCTTTGCCAACTTCATCGTCGGCTCGGCCAACCGGCTGGCCCATGCCGCCAGCCTGTCGGTCGCCGAGCGGCCGGGCCACGCCTACAACCCGCTCTTCCTGTACGGCGGAGTCGGTCTCGGCAAGACCCACCTGATGCACGCGATCGGCAGCCAGGTGATCGCCAAGTTCCCGCGCAAGAAGGTCGTGTACGCGACCTCCGAGAAGTTCACCAACGAGTTCATCACCTCCATCCAGCAGGGCAAGATCGACGAATTCCGGGCTCGTTACCGGCGGATCGACCTGCTCCTGATCGACGACATCCAGTTCATCGCCGACAAGGAGCGGACGCAGGAAGAGTTCTTCCATACGTTCAATGCGATCCACGAAGACGGCAAGCAGATCGTGCTGAGCTCGGACCGGCCACCCAAGCAGATCATCACCCTGGAGGAGCGCCTGCGCAGTCGCTTAGAGTGGGGCCTGATCGCCGACCTGACCGCGCCGGATCTCGAGACCCGGATCGCCATCCTGCGGGCCAAGGCCGAGGAGATGGGTGTCCCGATCACTTCAGATGTGATCGAGTTCATCGCCCGCAAGGTGGTCAGCAACATCCGCGAGCTCGAAGGCGCGCTCAACCGGATCGTCGCCTACGCCAGCATGAGCTCGACTTCGATCAGCATCGAGCTGGCCCAGGCGGTCCTGGCCAACGTGATCTACAACCCCAAGAAACGCCAGGTCACCCCCGAGCGGATCGCCCGAGTCGTGTCGGATTATTACGGCGTCCCGATGGACGCCCTGCAGGGCCAGAAGCGGGACCGGGCAATCGTCGTCCCCCGCCAGATCGCGATGTACCTGATGCGCTCCGAGACGGACGTCTCGCTGCTGCGGATCGGGGCGGAGCTCGGTGGCCGGGATCACTCGACCGTCCTCCACGCCTGCGACAAGATCAACCGGGAGACGGCGGCCAACGATGAGTTGCGTCGCGAGATCGCCGCCGTGCGCGAGCTGATCTACGCCGACTGACGGTCTCGAGCGTCGACCCGACGCCCGCCGAGCTGCCCTGGCCCACCGCCGCCGAACACGCTGGTCGTCCCTGAGCGTCGTGATTCCTGTGGACAAGGCCCCGATTCCCGTGGACAACCGGGTCCGGATGTGGAGAAAGCGGCCCGAATCCAGTGGTGTTCCCGACAGTCCATCGGTCAGTCCAGCGGGCGATACCCGACAGTCCACCGCCAACGAGTACGGCCATCCCCGAATCGAAGGACATCGTCCACCGACAGAGACGCTTCATCCACGTCGAGATCGTGTTCGGCGGAGCGTGACCGTCCACACGCTCAACAGGATGATGATGATGATGACGGACTAAGATAGGTTTGATTGAATCCCCAGAGAAGAAACTCCGGGTGGGGATCTGCGCACAACCTCGCGCCATCCAATTCCCGGTAACACCCGCCCACGAATTCCTGGAGTGAATCCCCCGTGAATGTGTCGGTCATGCAGGAGAACCTCGCACGCGGCCTGTCGGTCGTCAGCCGGGCCGTGTCGACCCGCAGCACACTGCCGGTCCTGGGCAACGTCCTCATCCGGACCGAGGATGCCGGCCTCAAACTCACAGCGACCAACCTCGAGATCGGAATCACCTACTGGGTGCCCGGCAAGATCGAAAAGGATGGTGCGATCACCGTCCCCGCCCGCCTGCTGACCGACATCGTGGCCGGCCTGCCGGCGAGCGAGAAGGTGGAACTGGAACTCCAGGCCGGCGATACCCTGCACATCCGCTGTGGCCGGTTCGAATCGCACGTCAAGGGCATCGACGCCGAAGAGTTCCCGGCCATCCCCACGGCCGGTGAGCGCCCGACGACCCGGATCTCCCAGAAGGTCCTCAAGCACGCCCTCAACGAGACGACCTTCGCGGCCGCCAGCGATGAGGCCCGGCCCATCCTGACCGGCGTGCTCTGGAAGTTCGAGGGCGAGCAGCTGACCCTGGCCGCGGCCGACAACTACCGGATCGCGGTCAAGACGATCACCACCCTCGATCCAGTCGAAGAGACCAGCCTGGTCGTCCCGGCGCGCTCACTCAATGAGCTCGCCCGTGTCCTTAACGACACGGATGATCCGGTCGAGGTGATGCTCGCTCCGGCTCGCAACCAGATCCTCTTCCACCTGGACGGAATCGACCTGGTCAGCCGCCTGATCGACGGCCAGTTCCCGAACTACCAGCAGGTCCTGCCCAAGGGTCACACGACCCGCACCGTGGTCGACCGCGAGGAGCTCTTCAAGGCCGTCCGGTTGGCCGCCCTGATCGCCAACGCGGCCGCCAACATCGTCAAGCTGCAGGTCAGCCCGGACGGCGGAGGCGTCGTCGTGACTGCCGCCGCCGAGGTCGGCGACAACGAGGGCCTGGTCGAGGCACTGGTGGAAGGCGATGGGACGACGATCGCGTTCAACTCGCGCTACCTCTCGGATGTCCTCCAGAACGTGAACGCCGAGCAGTTCGCTCTTGAGCTCAACGGCCCGCTCTCGCCGGGTGTCTTCCGGCCGATCGGCGACGACACGTACACCCACGTGGTCATGCCGGTTCGCACGACCTCCTGAGAGGCGACCGGACAGGCAGCCAAAGGCCGCCGGCTCCGGATCGACCACCCTGCTCGAGCGTCTCGTCCTCACCGACCTGCGGGGCTACCGTGCCCTCGAGCTGAACCTGGGACCCGGGCCGCACCTGGTTCACGGCGCGAACGCGGCCGGTAAGACCAGCCTGCTCGAGGCGATCGTCCTGCTCGCCTCGGGCCACTCCCACCGGACTCCGACCGACGCCGAGATGATTCGCTGGGGCGCCGACCTGGCCCGGGTTGAAGGCATGGTCGACGGCGGCTCCTCCGGCGGCGGATCGACCCTCGAGGTGGCCCTGCTCCGGGAGGGGGCCGGCGGCCAGCGCAAGCGGATCCGGGTGAACGGCGTGGCCCGTCGCGCGACCAGCCTCGGCGGAACCCTCCGGGTCGTGCTGTTCGCCCCCGAGGAGATGCTCCTGATCGCCGGGTCGCCCGGACTCCGGCGGAATGCCCTCGACGGCCTTACCGCCGGCCGCTCGCCGGTCTACTCGGCCGACCTGGCCACCTACGCCCGGGCACTCCAGCAACGCAACAGCCTGCTCCGGGCCATCCGCGAGGAGCAGGCAACCCGGGAGCAACTCCGGTTCTGGGACACGGCCGTGCTGGATTCCGGCGCAGCGGTCGTTACCGCCCGGCTGGGGCTGCTCGAGGCCATCGCTGAGCCGCTCCGGGCGGCCCACCGCGAGATGGCCCCCGGTGAGGGCGACCTGACCCTGCGCTACGAGACGAACGCCCCGGCCCGTCCGGGGGAGTCGGTCCGCGCCACGCTGGCCAGGCGACTCGCCGAGACCGCCGACAAGGAGGTCTGGAACGGGTCGACCCTGGTCGGACCGCATCGCGACGACCTCGTCTTCGAGCTCGACCAGGGTGGCGCCGTGCGAGACCTGGCCGGCTTCGCATCGCGCGGCCAGCAGCGGACCGCAATCCTGGCCCTGAAGCTGGCCGAGCTGGACCTGCTCACCGCGCTCGACGGCCGGCCACCGCTGCTCCTCCTCGACGACGTGTTCAGCGAGCTCGACCCCGATCGACGGTCGCACCTCGTCCGTCGAATCGCCGCCCTGCCGCAGGCCCTGATCACGACCACCACCCTCGACGATCTCGATCCCGCGCTGCGCGCGCGGGCAACCAGCTGGGCCGTCGAGGCCGGACCGGCCGGGGCGGGTCTCAGCGGGCCGCACCAGCCTGGGGAGGCGGCCGGATGAGCGACGAGGAGGGTCCCAGTCGGAGCCGGCGGCGACCGATGGAACGGATCGGCGAGCTGATCCCCGAGGCGGCTCGCCGGCTTGGCCTGGAAGATGAGTTGCGCCTGGCCCGGGCCGGGGCCACCTGGGACGCCCTCGTCGCCGAGCGCGTGCCCCCGGCGGTCGGTGCCTGCCGGCTGGTCCGGGCCGAGGGCGGCGTCCTCCTGGTGGAGGCCGATGCCCCGATCGTGGGTCAGGAACTGCGGCTGCGCTCGACCGAGCTCCTGGGGGCCTTCCGGGCCGCCCCAGGCGGCTTTCCGGCCCGCGAGCTGAGGGTGGCCGTCCGCCGCGTATAATCCGGCCCACCTGCCAGCCGCCTCGGGGGACGGGCCCAGCCGGGCCGATCGCCCGGACGCTCCCTGTTTGACGCCTGACCACTGAGGCCCGCATGGCCGTTCGGCTCCAGATGAAGCTCGGCTACGCCGCCGACGCGGCCCGCTCTCCCGGCTCGCCCGACACCATCTTGTCGGAGGAGCCGACGATCGGCAGCGTCGTGCGCTCGAAGGGCAGCATGTACCTGGTGGTCACCGCCCGGACAAGCGGTCCGCGGGTCAGCGAGGCCACCCGGCTCGTGGCCGAGACGGTCCGAGACGCTTACTACTACGACGAGTCGGCCGGAATCGTGGTCTGCCTTGAGAAGGCGATCCGGGCCGCCAACAAGAAGATCCTTCACCAGCGCGACCGCCTCGGGGGCGACCGGAGCGATGAGGTCAACGGCCCGCTCGGGGTCGGGCTGGCCGTCGTCCGTGGCAACGAGCTGTACGTGGTGACGGTTGGCCCGGCCGAGGCGCTGCTCGTACGGCAGGCCCGCCTGTCGACCCTGCCTGATCCCAACCGGGCCCGCGGCCTGCCCTCCAACGACCTTGAGCCGAGTGTCTGGCGGGGCGAGATCAACGTGGGCGACTCGCTCGTGCTCGCCTCGGAGAACCTCATCATCCGGCTGGGCCCAGACGACCTCAAGGATGCCCTGCTGACCCTCCATCCCCAGTCGGCGATGGAGCAGCTCCAGGCCCGCTTCCTGGCGGCCGGTGGGACGGGCAGCGACGCCGCCATCGCGATCGAGGCAACCGAGGTGTCGGCAACCACCCGCCAGCGACGTCTCGTGCCGGTCCACGCTCCCGAACCCCTGGCCGGCGCTCCCGACCGCTCGCCGATCCCGCTCGCCGACAGTGTCAGCGGAGCCGCCAGCTCGATCCAGGAATCGGCCGGCCGGGCGACGGCCGCGGCGGGCGGCGCCGTCGGTCGGGGCTTCGGGCGGATCCTCGACCTGCTGCCCCGGCGCCGGCCCGGCCAACGCACCGTGACCCCGGCCTCGAGCCGCGTGGAGACGCAGCGGCGGGCGGCGATTGCCGTGCTTGCGTTCGTTGGGCTGGCCCTCATCCTCGTCGCAGCGATCTCCGTCACTGGCTTCATCAAGGGAACCCCCGGCCCCGGCCTGACCTCGATCACGGCTGCCCAACGCGCCTTCGAGACGGCCCAGGGCGATCTGGCCCAGGTCAAGGGACCGGGCGTGGACCTCGTGAAGAACGATCGCAACCGGGCCCAGCAACTGCTCAACGATGCCTGGCAGCAACTCGACGCCGCCGAGACCGCCGGCATCTCGAAGACGGCGACGGCCCCCCTCCGAGCCCAGGCCCGGGTGAGCCTCGACGAGCTCTACCACCTCCTCGCGGTGAACGCGAACCAGGTCGCCTCGCTGGCCAAGGTGACCCCGGCGGTCAACCTGGTCTCGCTCGTCCTCGGACCGGACGGCGCGCCCTACGTCCTTGACCAGGCCAACAAGTCGGTCGATCGGATCGACCTCAAGACCGGCCGGGTCGTGGCGATCGTGCACCAGGGCCAGGTGGCCAGTGGCCTGCGCGTGGACGTGCCCATGTTCATCGCCGTGGGCGGGCCGGACCTGCTGATCCTCGACGCCAAGAACATCCTGTGGCGCTGGCGACCAGCCGACGCGACCGGCCGGGGCACGATCGTCAGGGTGATCGTGCGCAATTCGTCGAGCTGGGGTAACGACATCCGGGGGATCGGCACGTTCGTCCGGAATGCCAACCAGGGCCTCTACAACCTGTATGTCGTCGACCCGTCACAGCGCAACATCATCGTCTACACGCCGGCCCTCGACGGCAGCTTCCCGGCCTCGTCGACCGGCCGCCTGCTCAATGCCCAGGACGTCTCGACGGTCAGCGCGATTCAGATCGACGGGGACATCTACCTGTCCCAGAACGGCACACTCAACCGGTTCATCAACGGTGCGGCGCAGGGCTGGAAGGCCGCCGACCCCGGTGATGAGATCCTGCGCAGCGCGCCGCAGTACAGCCTGCTGACGACTGGCACAGCCCGGGCGATCGGCCTGATGTATGCCTACGACAGGGCCAATGGGCGGGTGCTGGCGATCGACAAGGACACCGGCAATATCGTCGAGCAGTACCGGCTGGCGGGCGGTGACCCGTCCTGGTCGGACCTGCGCGGAATGGCCGTCGTGCCCGGCATCAACGGTGGACCGGCGCTGCTCTACTGGATCGATGCCAACCGGCTGATGAGTTCGACCTTGGTCGCCGTGCCTGTCGCCGGCTCCTCGCCGTCGATCGCGCCATCCCCATCCCCGTCGCCGTCGCCCAGCCTCAAGCCCAAGCCGAAACCCAGGCCGACGCCGAAGAAGTAGAACGCCGGCCGGTCGCCAAGCGGCGGGACGGGCCGTGGGATAATCGGGGCATGGCCGACGAGCTGATCGAAGTCGTGGTCGAGAGCGTCCGGGTGCACATGCCGTCGAGCAACCACGTCGTGATCCTGAAGGAGGTCGAGCGCGAGCGCTACCTCCCGATCTGGATCGGGCCTTGGGAGGCGAACGCGATCGCGATGCGGCTGCAGGGCGTCTCGCCCGAGCGGCCGCTCAGCCACGACCTGTTCAGCACGATCCTCGACGAGCTCGGCGCGACGATCGAGCGCGTCGTGATCGCAACCTTGAGCGAGGAGACATTCCACGCCCGCCTGTTCATCCGGGCCAACGGGGCGGTCGTGGAGGTCGACTCGCGCCCGTCCGACGCCCTGGCCCTGGCGGTCCGGGGCGGGGTCCGGATCTTTGCCTCTGAGGCAGTGCTCGAGCGAGCCGGCGTGAGTCCCGATGCCGCGGTGGTTGCCTCGCTCGGTGGCGAGGGCGAAGAGGGCGAGGAATCGACCGACCCGCGCCTGTCTGTGTTCCGCGAGTTCGTCAACTCGCTCGACGTCGACCCCGAGAACCGCGAGGGCCCCAAGCCGGAGTAGGCCGCGTCGGCGTTGCGGGCCACCGCCGCCTCGCCCCGCTGGGGCCGTCGAGCCGCCCCGCCCCGCCGGGGGGGCGTAGTACTACGGAATTGCGACAACTTCGGCGCCCGTGCGGAAAGGCGTCCTGCACGAATCGATACGGAGCTCGTGCTCGAGCCCCCGATTCGCCCTGGTTCCTTCTCTACTACTACCCCGCCTGATATTCCGGCAGAATTCCGGGGTGGCCAGCCCGCCCCGGCTGATTCCGCCATCGCTTCGGCCGGCGTCGCGCTGACGCTCTGGATCAGTCGTCGCCCAGGATCGGCGCGCCCCGGCCGATCGCGCGGCGGGCGTTGAGCCACAGGCGCAGGCGCAGGTTCCAGAAGTCGCGGACGGCTCGCAGGATCACGCTGGGCCGGGCGCCGGTTGCCGAGCCGACCGTGCGGGCGTAGTGCGGGACACCCACCTCGACAACCGTCCGGCCCGCGGCGCGCAGCTTGATCAGCAGCTCGGCCGAAAAGAAGGCGCCGCCGGACTCGACCCGAAGGCCCGCCAGCGATGCGCGCCGGAAAAGCTTACAGGCGCAGTCGACGTCGCTGACCCGCAGGCCGAAGAAGATCCGGTTGGCCAGTCGATACGACGTTGCGTAGAGGGTCCTGATCAGCGGATCGGCCCGGCGGATCCGGAAGCCGACGACCACGTCAGGTCGGTCCGGCTCGGCGATGCGGGCAGTCAGCCGGCCGAGGTCGGTCACCGCGAACTGGCGGTCGCCGTCGGTGAAGCCGACCCAGTCGAACCGGGCGACCCGAAAGCCCGAGCGGAGCGCGGCACCGTAGCCGAGATTGGTCGGGTGATGGACCACCTGGACGATCCCCGGGTTGGCCCTGGCCATCTGGTCGGCCAGGTCCCCGGTCCGGTCGCCCGAGCCGTCGTTGACGATGATGATCTCGAAGCGCTCGGCCAGGTCCGGCAGGGCCGACAGGGCGTCTGCGACGAGGGCCTCGACGTTGCCCTCCTCGTTGTGGGCCGGAAAGAAGTACGACAGCTCGGTCAGCCGAGCCACGTCGGCAACGTCCGTCACGGCTGCGGTCCAATCTTGCCCGTGACCTGGTAGACCGGCTGGCCCGGTTCAGTCGAGTCGACCACCGTAAGCGCATAGCGCGATTCGAGGATCGTGATGTCGTCGGGCTGGCGAATCAGGTAGACGGCTCGCCGTCCGAGGTTCGTATCGATCACGTCCGAGACACTACCCAATCCTTCATCCAGCCGGGTCCGGTCGTCGACGATCAGGACGCCCGGGATCTTGCCTTCGATGTCCTGTGCGTACCATAGCGGCGTCGAGTAACTCCACCAGCTGATCACGACGCCGTGGGGATCGAGCCTGGGCAGGACGCCCTCGAGCCAGTGGGGCGCGGTCCGGTCGCCACTCCGGTCCAACGCCTGCCAGCGGTCCGAGATCGATGACACGTTGGGCAGCAGCAGGCCGACCACCAGGGCGACCTCCAGGAGCACACTGGCCCGTCCCCGGACGCCGTCAACGACCGAGGCACCCAGCGACCACAGGAACGAACCCGTCGGGGCGTGGTCGGCGGCCTTCTCGATCAGCGGGACCACCTCGGCCGCCAGGATGGCCAGCCAGGTGACCACGATCAGCACCGGTCCCAGCTGGTAGCGCCAGATCTCGGCGTTCGTGTACGACTCGGCGAACCAGCAGGTGATCACGAGCCCGGGCACGGTCAGCAGCGCGTAGGTCGGTCGACGGACGATGGTGGCAAGCGCCCCGAGCGGGATCAGCCAGGCCAGCGGCCCGAACTGCGCCCCGGCCACGGCCACGAGGTCGGCGACCTTCAGATCGAGGTGGGCGAACGGTCCGTGGATGCTCCCCGCGAACTGGGCCCCGAGAACCACGTAAACGAACCCGGCGATCGTGTCCGGGTGGCCGTAGACGAGGGGGGCGCGGAATGGGCCGGCCCGCAGGGGCAGCTCCAGGTAGAGCAGCACACTGGTGAGGATCGCGGCCGCCAGGCAGGTCATGAAGAAGCGCCGCCGGTGGACGATGCCGGGCTCAACGGCCAGCACGAACAGGCCGATCCCGGGCACGAGCAGCAGGCTCAGAGTGTGGTTCGCAAGGGCAACCCCGAAGACGATCGCGGCCGCAACGAGGCTCCGGTCGGCCCGGCGCTCGAGACCATCCCGGGCAGTGGCTGATCGCCGCCGCTCCCAGTCCACGAGCGCCCCGAGCAGGATCGCCACGACGGCCAGGTGCAGGGCGTGGACATCGGCCTGACTGGCAATCTGCCAGGCAACCGGCGTTGTGGCCAGGATCAGGCCGGCAGCCAGGCCCACCCAGCGCCGGTCGGTCAGGCGGGTGACGAGGAGCACGGTCGCGCCGGCAGCGACCCCACCCAGGATCGCCGACAGGAGGTTCATCCGGAAGGCCGGCTCCCCGAACGGCTGGAGGACGACCGACGCGAACCAGCCCAGGATCACCCAGGCTGGAAAGCCGGTCGGATGACCGGTGCCCAGGACCGGACCGATCGTCTGCAGCTCGCCGGTGTCCCACAGGTACAGCCCGGGCAGGAGTGTCCTTAGTGCCAGGAAGGTCGCCACGCTCCCTGCCAGCAGGGCAGGGGCGATCAGCCCGACACGGCCGAAGGAGGCAGGCAGTCGACCGGTTCCGTCCATCAGCATCGCCCGGTCCACGGGCTCACCAGCCCAGCAGGTGACCCCAGATCACCCCCCACAGGTTGATCCCAACCGAGACTCCGATCAGGAGGTAGCCCATCCCGCGCCGGCGCATCGCCTGGAGGCCCAGCGCGACGAGGAGCAGGGCGAACGGCGCGAAGTCGTTGCTGAAGCGATAGCCGAACTGGACCCAGCCCTGGCTGAAGTGCATCAGGTTGACCGTGGCGATGGCCGCGACCGCGATCACGGCGCCCGAAATGAGCCGGTCCACGCCCCACCAGCGCAGCGACAAGAAGCCCAGCAGCCAGGCGGGACTGGTCAGGAACAGGCTCATCCCCACGTCGCGCGGGGCAATCAGTGGACACAGGGCACTGAACGGTGCCCGGGCTGCGTTCGGGTCGATGCACCGCGGAAGGATATCGGGCAGCCCGCCGAACATCAGGGGCAGGTTCTGGAGGAGATAGCGGGGATCCTCGATGGCCCAGCCGGCGTGGTAGTTCAGCTGGGGGTAGGCGCCAGTTTCGAGCGAGTAGAGATAGTCGTACGCCGGGTGCATCAGGTGGCCGGTGCTGAACTGGTTGTAGAGCAGGAAGATCCCGATTGGGATCGCACTGCCGATCCCGGCGGCGATGGCCCGTCGGCGCCACGAGCCGCCGCCACCTACCAGCACGAAGAACGGGGCTCCGAAGACGATCGTCAAGCGGGCCGTGCAGGCCAGCCCGAAGAGCAGCCCGGCCAGGAACTGGCGCCGATCCAGCCCCGGGAACCGAAGCCGGCCGCTCAGCGTCCCTGCCAGCGGAGCCTCGTCGTCGCCGATCGCCGCTCTCGGATCGGCGTCGAGGGCCAGTCCGATCGCTGCCAGGGTCAATCCGACCGCGACCACATGGGCAAAGAACCAGGTCGAGCCGAGTTCGGCGGCGTACCACAGGACCGTGCCGAGACCAAGGAAGATCGTGGTGGCAAAGCGAACCGATCGATCGAGGGGCAGCCGGCCCAACACCCAGAACGCGAGCGCGACGTCGAGCGCGCCGATGAACGTCGCGATCAACTGGGCGTTCGTGCTCAATCCGAAGACGGCCACGAACGGCAGGAGCACGACCGCCGGCAATGGCGGGAACGGGATCAGCGCCCGGCCGGGGATGCTCCCGTTCGGACCCAGGATCGGCAGGACGTCCTGGAAGTAGTCGTTGCCCGGGGAGCCGCCCGTGCCGGCTACCGGAAAGCGGATCCCGGGCTGCCCTTCGAGCCAGGCCGACGCCTGCCACACAAAATGGTTGTAGAAGTTGGCCCGGTCGAGATTGCTGACGACGTAGATCACCAGCATCGCCAGGAAGATGAGCAGGCCGGCCAGGACGGTCGAGTCGGCCCAGGAGCGCTCGGTCTCGGCGGGATCCTCGGCGAGGGTCGTCACGGGACCTTGTGCTATCCTCCGCTCCACCTCAGCGCTCGTGCAGGAGGCCAACGACGTTGGCAGGCCCCGCGATGGGTGCGTCCGACCGGGGCCCGAGTGTGACGTGGCGCTCGTTCGGCGCCGCGCGCGGACTGCTCGTGATCCTCGCCCTCGGGCTCGCCTTCCGCCTCATCATCGCATACGTCCTCCTCCCGGGCTCCGGCTTCGGCGTGGATCGCGCCTCGTTCATCGGCTGGGCGAATGACCTCGCTGCTCACGGCCCCGGCGGCTTCTACGACCGCGCCTCGTTCATCGACTACACCCCCGGCTATCTCTACGTCCTGTGGTTGCTGGGGGTCGTGGGCAGCTGGCTGGGCGGTCTCGGCGACCTGATCAAGCTGCCGGCGATCCTGGCCGACGTGGCGGTCGGCTACCTGGTCCACCAGCTGGTCCTCGAGCTCGGCGGATCGCGCCGAGCGGCCCTCCTCGGCGCCATCCTGTTCATCGTGAACCCGGTCACCTGGTTCGACAGCTCGGTCTGGGCACAGGTCGACTCATTTGGCCTGGTCTTCCTGCTCCTCGGCCTGCGCGAGCTGTGGCGGGACCATCCCGAACGGGCCGCGATCCTGGCCACGATCGCGGCCGTGATCAAGCCCCAGCTCGGGATCCTCGTCCCGATCCTGGTCGCCGTCCTGCTCAAGCGCTACCTGCTCGATCCGCTCCGGCGCGGACCGGCCGGTCCTTCGCCGGGCCTGAATCGCGGCCCGATCCGGCTGGTCACGAGCGGCCTGCTCGCCCTGGGCACGGCGGCCGCCCTGTGTGCGCCGTTCGGGCTGTCGATCATCGACTTGATCAGGCAGGTGGCCAAGACCGCCGGCGGCTACCCCTACATCACGGTCAATGCCTACAACCCGTGGGCCCTGGTCGGGCTGAACGGCAATGGCCTGGCCAGCAACGGGACCTGGCTGCCCGACATCGCCAACCCGGCCTCGCCGGGCACTCCGGTCACGATCCTGGGAATTCCCGCGATCGCCATCGGGACGGTCGTGCTCCTGGCAGTGATCGGCCTGGTCGCGCTGGTCGTGGCCCGGCGCGACGACCGGCGGACGATCCTGATCGGCCTGACGATCCTGGCCATCGCTTTCTTCGTCGTGCCGACGCGGGTCCACGAGCGCTACCTCTTCCCGTTCTTCGCCCTCGGCGCGATCCTCGGTGCCACCGCGTTCCGCTGGCGTCTGGCCTACCTGGCCCTTGCCCTGGCCAATTTCGCGAACCTCTACGCGATCCTGACCACGCCCTTCTACAACAACCCGGGAATCGCCGACTGGCTCGGCGTGGGTGACGCGATCCGCTCGCAGGCGGGAGTCACGATCGCCGCCTTGACCCACCTGGGGATCGGCCTGTGGGCCCTCACGGAACTCCGCCGGGGGGCCCAGCTTCGGCTGGACGCCGAAGTCGAGTCGGACGCCCTGGACGAGGCCAGCCTGGACGAGGACCCGCAGCCCGACCCGGTCGACCGGCCAGCGTGGCGTTTGGGCCAGGAACTCGACGACCTGCCCGTGGCCGACCTGCCCGTGGCCGACCTGCCCGTGGCGGGGGCCTGGGCGCCGAGCGCCTGGCTGCCCGGACCAACCGCGGCCGGTACTCCCGGGGTGGTCCTGTACGGCGAGGATCGGAGCCTGCTGCGGCGCCTGCTGGACCGCCGGCCCCGGCTGGCCGATCGATCGCGGACCCTGTGGGGCGAGCGGGGCGGCCGGCTCGACAAGCTCGACCTCCTGATCATCACGGTCCTCGTGGTGGGGGTCCTCACCCTGCGCCTCTTCCGGCTGTCGGATCCCTACGAGTTCCACTTCGACGAGGTTTACCACGCCCGGACGGCGATGGAATTCCTGCAGGGCTGGCGCTACGGGATGCCTCACGACATTTACGAGTTCACCCACCCGCACCTGGCCAAGTACGTGATGGCCGAAGGGATCACCTACCTCGGCGACAACCGGGTCACCGCCACGGCCCAGCTCGGCGGTTCGATCAAGGCGCTCCTGGTGGAACCCCGCAGGGTCGATCCCAACCTGCCCAACGACCGGGCCGGTGACCGGTTCTACGTGGCCGGCGGCGACCAGGTCCGGGTCTACGACCTCGAAAGTCGTGGCCTGATCGCCACGTACCACCTCGTGGGTGCCCAGGCGCTTGCCCTGGACGCTGCCAACCACCGGATCTTCATCGGTACGGCGTCCGGCGCGATTGCCACGATCGACACGGCCCAGGAGCTCGATCCGCTGCGGACCTCGAGCCCGCCGGCCGCACCGAACGGGACCGTCCCGCCGACCCTGGCCAACCTGGGCGTTGGGATCAACCTGGTCTGGCTGAGCGCCGATGGGACGGCCATGGTCGCCGGCACCAGCGGGTCTGATGTTGTCGCCGTCGATCCCGGCAGCGGTGCGATCAGCGGTCGGGTCCACGTTGCCGGGCTGGCCGACCTGGCCGACGGTGGCAGTGCCGATGGGCTGGTCGTGGCGCCGGCGTCGATCAAGGATCCGACCGCCCAGGCGGCAACCCTGGCCGGGCTGACTGGCCTCGATGAAGCCACGATCGAGAGCCGGCTGCGCTCGATCGCCAATGCGCCCGGCGAAGCGCAGGCGGTTGTCCTGGGCACGATCCCGAGCCCGGGCAGCGACTCGATCGGGGCAGCCATCAGCGACGGCCGGCTGGCCGGTTTCGCCGTCCGGCCGTTGCCCGAGGTTGCCGCCGCCGGGACCGCCGGAGTCACATTCATCGCCGCCACAGCCGGTACCAAGGGCCCGCTGGTCGCCCTCGCTGCACCCGCGACCGGGCTGGCCAATGTCGTCGGGATCGACACGCCCAGGTTGTACGTTGCCGAGTCCAACTCGAAGGTTGCGGTCATCTCGATCGACGACGCGTCAGCGGGGACGATCACGGCCCCTGCCCAGCTGAGCACCTTCGCGATGCCCGGCCAGGTCAGCAAGGTGACCTTCGACGCGGTCACCAAGATGGTCCACGTCCTGGGCCGAACACCGGACGGATCGGCCCCCACGGTCTACGTGATCGAACCGCACGCCAATGCCACCTACGCCGATGCCCGGCTGCCCTTCCCGGCTGTGGCCTGGGCCCTCGACGCGAACCATGACTACCCCAGCACCGACCGCGAGGCCC